>JBGPGB010000117.1:0-5649 GCA_041483595.1 Nitrosotalea sp. | reverse complement strand
TATAGTTTTTCTTTTTAGCCTTTGGCAATATTCCCTTTAGCGCCCTAACGCCTTCTGGGGATTGTGATTGTACTTCTGGAACTTCGTTACCATAATAAAACTCCATGCTGCCTGAACTACCGCCGCTAAAGTTATCAATAAAGCCACCTGCTCTTGAATCAATAATCTTTTCGGCTATCTTTTCTTTTTTCATTTCTGCTTTTCTTTCGGCCTTCTTAATGGCAACATACTCTGAGTATGCTTGAGCCTCTTGTGCCATTGTGTGCTGTGGTTCGACTTCGTTAATTTTTTGATAACTAGGATCAAGTTCTTTTAGTTTTTTCTTTTTCATAACTTTTTTACTCCAGAACGGGCCTCGCATATATTCCTCGCTAACTTATATTTTCCAGACTTAATTTTTTCTACATTTATTAGATCAAAATTAGCTTCCGCCTCTCTTAGTTTGGCAATAATGAATTGTAACCTTTTTAGCAAAAATCTCAATCTCTGTTCTGAACACTTATAACCAGTATGAGCTATAAAGGCATTAATGAAGAATATAACACTATAACTAGTTAATTCACTAAATGCCAAGTAATAAGAAACAAACGCCTTGCATAAGTCTGATTTAAAATACTTATGAAGATATAAAAATTCGGGGGAAAGATTGGTGTCTAAAAATTTTCCCCCCAAAAGTTTACAATCAATATTCATTAACGGTATTCGGTTCCTTTACTTCTTACCAAATACTCTGGATTAATCTTTTTAAGAATAACCCTGTGTAATTTGGAATGGAACCTCTCCTTTATTGGCCTTACTACAACACCCTCTTTTAGATGACTTCCAGAGAATGCCGATCCTGTAGCTAATTCTGCTAGACTTTTAGCATTATAAGGACCACGATACATTAAAGGCACTGTAGGAACTTGTAGTTTCTCTGCAACCTTTTCAAAGTCATTGTAATCCAAATAGCTACCGTCTTTAGTTGCATCAAACAACCTAAGATCAATTCCCTCTAATCCATACTTTAGGTCTTGAACTTTACCAAAGACTTCACCGAATAATACCCACTGACGACCATGAAGATGCTTGCGCATTTGTTCTTCGATGTTGTATCTAAGTGCCGCTTCCCAGTAAACGATCTTCTCGTCTTTTACTTTTGTTTTATGATGACTTCCAACATAAAACACGTCGTCTACAAGACCAGCACGCCAATTCGTTCCATGAATCTTTTCAGTGATTATAACTTCTTCATCTTCTAGAAGAACAGTATTCCAGTTATTCCAATTTTGTATATTGGTGTAGTAATGGAACGGACCAACTTCTCTAGCATTTTGGCCACCTAGACCAGCATGATTGGAAGGTTCTGGTGGTTCATATTTGGTTATGCCATAATGTTCAGTTAGTTCAGTACCTACAGACCATCCACCTTCATTCGGGCCGACTAGACCACAACTAACAAAGCCACGAAGTCTTGCAGGTTTAACCCTTTGTTTAGCAAGATACTGAGTGCAATTTAACTTGTCACTTAGTTCTTTTGGAAGGATGGAGTCTGGTTGAAAGTAAACAACCGATTCCCCGACCTTAAAACGACCACGCTTCTCTACAACTTGCCAACCTTTAATGGTTAGAATGTCTAGGGCATCGGCGTTTGGGTGTTTTTCAACGCAAGTAATTTCGCAAACTTCTACTGCTAAAGTACTCATAAATCCCTCTATCAATGTCTAGCAATAAGACCGCCAATAAAGCCAAGGACGGCACTTGCTATTACAAAACCCATACCAAAAAACAAACCGAACAAGAAATTTTCCAACGCTTTTTGCCACATAATAATAACCTTTTTATAAATTTTCAATCTTTTCTGCCTGCCCATAAACAATTAGCAGACTAAATATAGAAACTATCAACACAAAGAAATCAAGAATAACAAATCCATTCATATCCTTATTAGTAGCTCCATTTGCGTAAGATTAAACGCAAAAGAATGCCAAACCAAAGAATGACATCCAGAAAAGCGAACTAATCATTACGCACATATAAAATAATGTTTTCATACTTTTCCCCATCTAATATATGCTCTAATATGCATCAAAAAGAAAACAATATTCATCAGTATTGTTGCAACGCTTTCTATAAATATGCCAAAACAGAAGCCACAACAACATGCCAGTGCGCCAAATATAAAAGCACTTCTGCATTTATTACCCAGCATCCACAAATGCATGACGACTAATACGAAAAGAAGCCAATCTATACCATAATACTTAATTAATGGTTGCAACATTGTCATCCCATTCAACAGACCCATAGCAGAGAAAATGATATTTCTCTTCTGAGCCTACATTTTCCATGATGGTTTCGCAAGGGGTTTGAATAACGACATGATCTGCTAGACGTTCTTGACCATCTACTAATACACGCCATTTTCTATGTTGCTCATCCATCTTATGCATAGTATTAAATCTAACTAGTATTCGCATTATTAACTCCAAAATATAAGATATCCTAACAGAGTTAATGATAGTGTCTGTGTTAAGATTAATACATATAAAAGTTTATTGTTTCTATTGAACGTTTTTTCTTTTCTTTCATCCCATCGTGGACCAATAAGATGACCCACACCAAGGGTCATGTGTTCACTACCACTTCCTCGGCCTACACCTGTTACGCTTGTAGCACCCATTTATCCCTCGTAATCATAAATAAAAATGTTAATATCACTTAATGTTTTTTGAATTATCGGCTCAACTTTATCCCATTTTCCACCAGCAAGACCACAACCTATCCTTGGCATATGTATTGACGCTTGCAAATCTGTGGCAAATCTTCTTAATTTGATTAAACACGCTTCTAAGGCATCATACCTTATTGGCGGGCCTTTACTTCCGGTTTTCATTCCATGCTGTGCTACCATATTAGCAACAAAAATATATTTGTCAACAGCAACAAGTTGAACGTTGCCCAAAAAAAATTCGTTATTGTAGTAAAACTTATCTCTGTGCCATCTGCGATATTCTGTTTCTGGTGCTGTCCATCGTTTTGAAAGTGCTAAAACGAAACCTTTTCCCCAACCGCCTAAGTCATTGCATATGTGCGCAATGATCTTAACGCCTTTAGCTTGAGGACAGGTAGCATCACCTTTTAAATATGTTATCATCTTACATCCATAACTTTACTGCAATTTTGGCAAAGCCTCATTTCGCCGTCGTCAGAAACTTCCCAATCACCAATTTGATGGTTGCATTCTGTTTGCAATTTATCCAAACGACAATCCCATTCGTTTTGCAATTTTTGTCGGTGATTTTTCCACCACTCGCACAATTTTTGAAATTCTGATTTTGAAATTATGATATTTCACCCTTTGCGTAGTTTTGTCTTTAGATTTGTGCCTATCAGAGTTGGTGGAGTAAATAACTTCCACTCTGGCGATTGTTCTCTGCTAAAGCAAAGACAAGTGACATTGCCAGAGAAACGAAGAACTTTTTTCGTGTAAGATAGGAAAAATTCCTTAGCTTCCTCAAAGAAAATGACTTCCATTGCTTTCTTTTTAGAAAATAAAGCAACCAGGATAAGCCTTGACCATTCTGGAACTTTAACGTCCAACTCTGTTAGGCTGATGAAGAACTTATCTGGTTGTGCTGAAAGCCCATCCACGATTTTTTCACTCAATTCTGTGAATCTTATTTTGCTTTTCCGCATTTGCCCTCTGTTGTGGTGTGATTTTCGACTCAATTATAAACTTTTCGACGACATTACACATATCCTCTGTCCATTCGTCAGAGCTATCCTTTTTATATAGCCCAGCACGCTTTATCTGTAAAATCTGTGGCAACAAGTGACGCCACCTGCATCCTTCAACATGCTCCAAGTACAATAAAAGAATGCCTGGAACAAAGTTTTGAGGAATCCCCCGCTTGCCACATTCGCCCATAACTTTTGGAATCAAGATGAAACTTGCATTCTGTGGTGTTATGTTCCCCTTGTATATTTTGTTTTCGTTGTTGGTACGAGCCAATTCTTTTACTCTTGGCACAGAAATATGAGTAATATCAACCGCAGGAATAATATCAAACTTGAAAAGTTTTTTGTTTTCTTCCCGATAAATATAACCCTTTGGCACTTTTCCACCGCTATGAAAAGGAGGCGGCTTCAAAGTGCGAACTCTTTCTTCGCCTTCTATAACCCTAGTGTCCAAATGCTCTTCTTCAAAGAATCTGTGAAGGATTTGGTATTCGATGCATTCCATGACTTTTCCCCCAAAAGGATCAGTTCAAGCAAGTCATTATATCAAAATCCATTCACAATGTCAATAGGAAAAATTCCCATCGCAGTGGTCGCCCTCTTCAATGAGATATGTTAAATATTCTTCGGATGATTGCTTGACAAAATATGGATTATCAGAAAGTCTTTCGGCAATAATGTTTAACTTTGCTGTTATTGCCTCTTGGTCATTTTCGGCTTCCAAAAAACCCTCATAGAATGAAGCTATTTCCTCATTCTCATGGGCCATAACCCTCTTAACATCTTTAACTTCCTTGAGCGCTAATGGAGCAATCCTACGAACCAATTCTACACGATGAGAGTTGAAAGCATGTTTCGGAAAGAGGAATCGTATTTTCATGGAACTTTTCCGTCGATGTCGTAACCTTGCATTTTGGCTGTAAGAAACCTGTAGCCACCGCAATTATTACCTAAAGGTAGACCCATAGAATTTGGATCAACGCCACGATCTTTGTGCTTCTTAATAAATTCTTTTATCTCTTTGTCAATCTCTGCCTTTTGACCAGAAATTAACTTGAGACAAAAATACTTCCCATCATCGTCAGCTAAATAACGACACTGTGTTGCATCCGTCCCAATCATACATATATCATTAATTTGCTTCAAAGTCAATGCCATTATACGCCTCTTGGATAAAATAAATTCAGGATCACCTTAGTTCTGCAATCCAACCAAACTTTTAACGCCTCTTCATTTGAGGAAGTTAATTCTCTTGGAACTTGCAAAACAATTGACCTAACATCCTTATTGCCAAGACCAACATCGGCAAGTAACTCCGTAGCTACCGTTGTTCTGGTCTTACCATGTTTATCGGCAACCTCACCAAGAGCATCATATGTATTCTTGTTTATAACCAAATTAGCCATATTAATCCTTCCACCATCTGCCAATAGCCAAATAGAATGCGCTACTGACTAAAAATAATCTTACGTTAGTTTCTGTTATATCATGCATATCACCAAAAAAACCATAAGCCAAAAATATAAGTCCTAGAGCAAAAGCTCCACCTTTAATAGTTTGCTGCATAAATCACCTTACCTTTTCAATCTTGTTAGTGAACTGATTTTCATTTGCTTCTCTTTGCGCACGAATCTTGTTTAATCTCTTTTTTCTATTCTTATCTGACTTACGAATAAAAAATTCGTGGTCTTTATAATCTTGCATTATTTCAGCGTCTTCACAAGCATTCTTAAATGCTCTTAATAATCCCTGAATGGAAGCTCTACCCCCATTACCAATCTTCTTCGCTTCAACACGACAATTAACTGACATTTTATAATCCTCTGATTAACTTTGTTACTTTAGGCAATCTAATGTTATAAGGTACACTAGTACAAACCTTTGATGTATGAGGAAGTTTGTCCCAATTGATCGTAGGTAAGAACTTTT
>JBGPGB010000116.1:0-5701 GCA_041483595.1 Nitrosotalea sp. | reverse complement strand
TATGGTTCGATACAAAAAAGAAGAAGGCTGGATCTTATCACCTACAGGAAAACGTCTAATTGAAACAAAGAACAGCAAGAAAATTCTTCTTGAATCTGGAAAAGAATGTATTGTATTGAGTATGCCTAGCGACTCAAGTAAACTTGTTATCCCTTCAAATTTAATTCCACTAGTCTAGTCTTTTTATTATATGATACCCAAACTGAGTTTTTATAATCTCAGAGACCTGTCCTTTTTGTAATGCAAAAGCCGCCTTTTCAAATTCTGATACCATGGCACCCCTTGCAAAAAATCCAAGATCTCCCCCCCTCTTTTTTGAAACATCTAATGAATACTCTTTAGCAAGATTTGCAAAACTTTCACCTTTTGAAATTCTTGTCTTAAGATCTTGCGCAACACTTAGCTTTTCAACTAAAATATGTGCACAATGAATTTTACTTCCCATAATTTTAGATCGGTGATAAAATATAAAAAAACGTCGGTTCAACAAATTGTCATTCTAAAGAATTGGAATGAGATGATCCATAAATTAACGGTGTTATAAAATTCTCAAACGCCGTTATAACAAGCCAT
The DNA here is from genome assembly GCA_041483595.1 of Nitrosotalea sp. Lineage (GTDB taxonomy): Archaea > Thermoproteota > Nitrososphaeria > Nitrososphaerales > Nitrosopumilaceae > Nitrosotalea. The sequence continues at coordinate 5,128 of JBGPGB010000116.1, read as the reverse complement.
TTTTCAGCAAGTTATATTAAGATCTTTTCTAGAAGTATTCACATGCCAGTTGGAATTATTCCAGATATAGGCGAACAAATGTGCATAGGATGTGCACTCTGCGTAGAGATTTGTACATCACTAGGCCCAGACGTGTTAAGAGTAAAACCAGTAGAAGGCTGGAAGAGAGGTAAAGCATTTGTATTTTATCCAGAAAGATGCATTTCAGATGGTGCATGCATCGGTGTATGCCCAACAAAGGCAATCTTCTGGATGAGACCAATGGACTTTACTCCAGGTCAACCAGTACCACTCTACAGAAACTCTGTATTCGTCAAGGGTTGGACTGAACTAATCGATTAAGTCCTAACATCAAAACTTCTTTTTCTTATTTTTAATTCTCTTCTTCGTTTTCTACATATATGGAACCCTTCTAATGATATCTTGTGAGTAAACCAGGAAATATTTGGAGAAAAGTATATGGCAAAATTACAAAAAAACCCACGAACTTTAGCTGGCTGATTAATGACAAGTTAGCTGGAAGTGGAATGCCCACATCTATTTCCGAAATAGATTGGATACTAAAACAAGGAGTAAGATCCATTATTACAATGACTGAAAACTCACTTCCAGAATCATGGGTAAAAAATGTAAAATATCTTCATATTCCAACAGAGGATTTCTTAGCACCTGATATGGAACAAATCGATGAAGCAGTCGAGTTTATACAAAAAAGACTTGAAGATAATGAACCGGTTATGGTTCACTGTGCTGCGGGTATAGGAAGAACTGGTACCATTCTTGCTTGCTATCTTGTAAAATATCAAAAGCTATTAGCAAAAGATGCTATACAAAAAGTACGAAAAGAAAGACCTGGTTCTATTCAGTCTGAATCACAAGAACTAGCAATTAGTATATACTACAAATTCCTTAACAAGTAGTTTATTCTGGTATGGATGTAGTTACCATTTTGCCATTTTCTAGTTTGATGAAGAGAAACCTATTGTCTTTGAAAATCAAGGTTATTTGATTTTCTTTTTCTGACTTGTCTTCAATTTCAAGTAATTCTTGTCCTCTAATTCCATCGAATTTTGTCATATCGATACATCAATAAATCCATTTATATCCTATTTGGTAACTTCGATCTCGATTTCTTTAGAGTGTACAGTTTCATCAAATGGTTCTACGTAATCATGCTTAAACCAAGATACATGAACTTCAGCTCCTATCTTATGTTTACCAACTCCAAGCTCGGATGCATTAAATTGTATTTTTTCATCAAAGTCAAGAAGTATCTGTTGTGCATCAACTTGGTTTTTTGGAATGAATGGCTCAAAATTCTTGGATATTTGTACCCAGACTTTTTTCTCTCCCATCTGGGTAAGCTTTGGATTACGTGTCCAAAAAAGGGCAACTTTCTTGTACGTCTCTAATGGCTTACCAATCTCTTTTTTTCTAAGCCCTCCAGTTTGTAGTTTTACTCCATATCTTAGTTTGAAGGCGTTGTCATGATTATTGTAAGCTTTTTCCCAATTTTTCTCATTGAACGCTTCTCTGAGAGTTCCTGTTATAGAGAATTTTACGTCTATTGCAGCGTTATCTCCTACTCTTAGTTTATCGGAGGATTTCTCCAGAGAAACTCCACTTATTGCATTTTTATCGCTAGTCAACTATTGGTAATGGTTTATATCCTCAATAAGTATTTTTTTGACTTACATGGATGTTGAACTGAAAAAATCTTCTCCTAAGGAAGTTCAATTGAACATAAAACAATCGGACATTAGTACTCTCTATATAGTACAATATGAAATGCTCAAGGACCCTACTGTAGAGTTTGCAGGTGTAGTCTTGAAACATCCACTTACAAAACAACTCGCAATGCGAGTAAACACTTCAAAGGGTAATCCATTGAAGGAAATCGAGAAGGCAACAAAGACTGCTATAGAATACACAGATGAATTAAAAAAAGCCATTTTTTCTAAAATCAAAGGTGTTTAATTGAAATTCTGTCCCAAGTGTCAGGCACGATTAAAAATAGATAGCTCTGACTCTGAATTCATATGTCCAAAATGTGGATACAGCGAGAAAGGAAGTAAGATAACAAAAGAGGTAAAAAATGAAAACGTCTCTACCATCAATATCTTAGATGAGAAGGAAAAAAAAGAGGCATTACCAACAATTAAAATCGATTGTGAAAAGTGTGGAAACAATGAAGCTGTTTGGTGGATGCTTCAAACCAGAAGTGCAGATGAGCCTACTACGCAATTTTATCGATGTGTAAAGTGTAGCTATACTTGGCGAAACTACGCATAAGGTTTAACTTGAACATTATAGAGATGTGAGTAAGTTTGGTATTTTCTGCAAAGACTGGAGGTTCTGAAGAATGGAAAGCAGTCATATCTGCTATATCAACTCTAGTTGAGGAAGCTACATTCGAAGCAACAGGTGAAGGAATTGCTTTCAGAGGTATGGACCCATCACATGTAGCACTGATTGATATTGCTTGGCCTAATTCTGCATTTGAAAAATATGTTTGTGATCAAGATATCAAGTTTGGAGTAAGAATAGATGAATTTTCAAAGTTGATCAAAAGAGCTGATAAAAAAGACAATATAGAAATCAGCATTTCTGAAGATAATCTTTTACTTGTTACAATTGGTAAAAATAAAAAATATAAGATGAGATTAATTGAAAGTTCTGCAACTGATACTCCACTTCCAAAAATTACTTATAATGCAAAAGTCGGAGTTACATCTGGAGAATTTGATAAAATCCTTGGCGATATCCAAGTAGTCTCAGAATATCTCTCTATTAATGCCAATCCTACAAAAGCAGAATTTTCAGGACGTGGTGATTCTGGTGAGGCAATTATAACACTAGAAAAAGGAATGCCCGAAATGCCAGAGATCGAGATCAAAGAAGATAGCAATGCAACCTATAGTCTAGAATATCTTAATAGTATAGTCAAAGCAGTAGGTACCGTTGCAGGAACAGTAGTTTGTGAATTTTCAACTAAAATGCCACTTCGACTAGAATTTAAGGTAGCGAATATAGGGAGAATTCACTTTTATCTTGCTCCTAGAGTCGAAAGTTAAAAGATTTTAAGGATAGTAAAGCGAGGTTATACTAATTTGAAACTTGTTCTAAAATTCGGCGTAACTTCTGTATCGTCTACACAAAATATTCGAAATGTCGCAAGTCTGATAAAAAAACTGACAAAAGAACACCAAATCATTGCAGTATTTTCTGCCATAAGTGGAGTTACTGACGATTTAATTCGAATAACAAATTTGATTCAAAACAGAAATAAGGAAGCTACAAATTCAATTGCAAAGAAAATTATCAAAATGCATATTGATATTGCAAATCAATGTGTAAAGAATTCAAAGATAAAAAAAGACTTGCTAAACAAAATGAAGACAGATCTTGATGAACTCCAAGATCTGCTACATGGAATGCTACTACTTGGAGAAGTTACACCACGATCTTCTGATTATCTGATCTCATTTGGAGAAAGACTGTCTATCAATTTAGTTGCTTTTACATTAAATGAAATGGATGTAAACGCAGTACCTCTAACAGGAAAAGATGTAGGGATAGTGACTGATTCTAACTTTGGAGGGGCAAAACCCCTTTTGGATACTACACGACTTCATGTCTCTCATACAGTAGAAAATCTCTTGCAAAAAAAAATTATACCAGTAATTGGAGGATTTTCTGGTGCCGATCAACACGGAAACATAACTACATTTGGTAGAGGAGGATCTGATTATACTGCAACAATTATCGCATCAAGTATCAAGGCAGATGAAGTATGGTTGATGAGTGATGTAGACGGTTTGATGACAACTGATCCTAAGATTGTAAAAAATGCTAAACTAATCAAAGAAGTATCATATGTTGAAGCAATGGAAATGGCACTATTTGGTGCAAAATATATTCATCCAAGAGCACTTGAACCACTTGTTGCAAAAAAAATTCCTTTACGGATACGAAATACGTTTAATGTAGATAATCCAGGTACTCTAGTTACTGCCACTCCACAAACTGATACCCAAAAAATGGTAAAGTGTGTCAGTACAATTAGACATACTGGACTAATTGATGTCAGAGGTGGAAGTATGGTGGGCACTCCAGGTACTGCTGCTACAATATTTTCTATTCTAGCAAAAGAAGGAGTTAACATAATGATGATATCTCAGAGTCCATCCGAATCATCCATATCAATAATCGTAAAGAAAAACGACTTGGACAAAGCAGTAAATTCACTTGAGATGAATCTACTCGGAAAGATCATTAAAAAAGTGGATGTTACAGTAGACGTCTCTATCATAGCACTCATAGGTTCTGGAATGAGAGGAATGGTAGGAGTTGCTTCCAAAGTATTTACAGCTGTAGCAAAAAAAGGCGTTAATGTAATAATGATCGCTCAGGGTTCTTCTGAGCTTAACCTCGCCTTTGTAGTCAAAGATTCTGATTGTAATGCAGCAGTATTAGCATTGCATAATGAGTTTGAACTTGGAAAGACTCGCTAAAGTTCTTTCTAAAAGCATATTTATGTAAATTATATATTCAGACCGTATGAACAGACTTCTACTATTATCCATTTTTACTATAGTTGCAAGTCTTATAGTTTCTATTCCATTACTCAATGATCAACTTGCTAATGCAGGATCAACAAAAAAGATTCAGTTTACGCAAACGATTACATCATCACAGGACCCTGGACTTGGTCATAGCAATGAACAGATGACAATTGTTCTACCACCAAATAATGGTTCTATCTATCATGGTTCAATTACATACAGTTCCAGTCAACCAGTACAAATTGTTATTTTTCATCAAATTGACAAGAGTGATTCAAAGGGTCAACCAACCTGGACAGTAGATGACAATACCTTTTATGCTCAAACAACAATTGATTCAAATTCAAATGGTGGCAGTTTAGATTTTACAGGGTCTGCCATAGGTCTTCATTCAACAAACTCTAGCAAATTTACTACTACTGTAAGTGTAGATGGGTGGATAAGATCAACAAATTCTCAGGTGATTCAAAGTACTACTGCAACACCAACTAAAAATTACACCATTAAATTTTCAAACTCTACAATTCCAGTAATGATACCTTTGCATAAAGGAATAGTAAATG
>JBGPGB010000115.1:0-5709 GCA_041483595.1 Nitrosotalea sp. | reverse complement strand
TAGTTTACTATGCCGCTCTAAAAAGATTAGAAGAGGAAAAAGAAAAGATTCCTCCTGGTATGGAAAGAAAGCAAATAATAGAAGAAGATAGATATGCTTTCGCTCTCCTACATCAGTCGTATGATAATCTTACTTCAACTCTTGAAAAATACGCTCTTGGTATTCACACTAGAAACAAAGAAAGTTTCGCTAAACTTGTGGAAGCTAGAGATGCAATGAGTGCAGGCATAGTGTTATTTGCAAATACTTTAAAGTTGGATGTTTCAAAACTTCCTAAGTGAGACAGAGATGACTACGAAACAGTTGGTAGCTAGAATTGGTCTTAGTTCAATGGTGTTCATTATTCTTGGAACTCTATTGATTATGATGATAAATGATGTAGGTTGGTTTGGTTCTTTGATTGTCATAGGTAGCATCTGCGGCGTTATGGCTGTAGTTGGTGCTCTTATGTGGTGTACTAAAAATTTGTGAACTAAAAATTTGTGAGTGATATGGAATCTTATTTCAATAAAAATGGTCTAATGTTTTGGACGGAAAAAGAGTTTAAACTAAGAGAGAAATTTAGGGATTACTTCGTCGATAGGATTCGGGACGCTCTCATAACTGTAAATCCGTCCTGGCGTGTAATGATGGTAGAAGCACCATTACTCATGCCTAGAGAATTTGTTAATCCGAATTATACCAATGATGATATGTATGTATTTGATGATTTGGTCCTCCGTCCAGAAACAACTCCTGGTACATATCAATTCATTCGTCATCTTTTCGATGATACAAATTCCGGTGTTAGAACTCCTGTTTGTGTTTGGCAGGCTGGTAAGAGCTTCCGTAGAGAACAAGATCAACCAACTAAGTTTGTTAGGTTGAAAGAGTTCTACCAACTTGAGTTTCAGTGTGTTTATGCTGCTGATTCTGCAAATAATTATCACAAAGCATTACTTGCTCCTGTAGCTGATATGATTTGTGACATGATTTGCTTGCCGACACGTCTTGTAAAAAGTGATCGCTTGCCAAGTTATAGTCTTTCAACTATTGATGTTGAAGTGGCTAATGGTGATATGGGTGAAATGATGGAAGTTTGCAGCATGAGTTTGCGCAAGGACTTTCCAGGCAATATTAAATTCACTAATCCTAAGAATGGCAAAGTGATAGAAAAAGAGCTATTGGTTGCCGAAGTAGCTGTTGGTTTGGACCGATGCGTATATAGTTTTATGAAAAGAACTCAGATGCAAGATGTTCTTCATACGATATGTGAGTGATGTACATATGTTTAACAAGATAGATAAACGATTTGCTACTGTTATTGATGTCACGGCAGGATACGCTGCTTCTGGTTTACAGTTAGACATCTTTGTGCCGATCAAATCCAGGGAAGACCACGCAGACATCAAGGAAGCCATCAAGAAGCTCATCGAAGCAGCCGGGTATGAAGTCTATAGAGGCGCTAAGTAATTTTGCATAAAAAAGGTTTACTCTCTCGAAAATGAAAATAAGGTACTAAATTAAATTCAAGGAGAGATAAAAATGCCTACTTATAGATTTTTCTGCAAAAAATGTGATCTTGAATTTTCGGAAATGTGCATGTATAGTGATAAAAAGAAAGTTGGTTGCCCCAAGTGTGGCAAGAATAAGTTAAGCGAACTTGTAACAGGCCCAAGTGCTGTTATATTCAAAGAAAAGAAGGGCACTAGTAGAGAAGATAATTTTGATTATGTTGCACAATGGAATGCAGAGCAAAATCAAAATTTAAGAAGGGCTGCTGAAAGTGCTAATAAACATGGCGACCCTTACAAGCATATAGATGATTCAAAGTACGAAGGAAAAATAATCTAGTCTTGATTTTTTAAGTTTTTAGTGTAAATTAGCTTTAGTAATTTAAGTCTCATCATAATAATAACTCGTCGATAATAATTCTCAAATAATATTAGAAGAAGATAGTTTCTATTCATAGTGCTATAAGATGTATGTTATAAGACACATCCTGTACGCACACATCTTTTAGAGGAGCGGGTTATATGACCGTTAAAACAAGCCGTCGTTTTGAAGAGTTGACCAAGCAATTTGACCGTGAAAAGTATTTGAAATTAACGGAAAAGATGACTTTTCCACAATACTTGGATCGTGTGTTTGATCGTCCAAGATTGGCATACAGTGCCTATCAAAGACTTTACAGCATGATTATTGCTGCTGGCACGTATAATATTGAGCGCTATCGCAAAACCGTCATAAAATATAAGTTTTTCAACGATCCAGAGATTCCGATCTTTGGTCTAGAAGACACTTTAGGAAACTTGGTCAAGCACGTTAAAGGTGCTGCAAGCTGGCACGGCACAGAGAAGCGTATTCTGTTGCTTCACGGACCAGTAGGCTCATCCAAGTCCACAATCTGCCGCCTTCTAAAGCGTGGCTTGGAACGATACAGCGCAACAGATGATGGTGCAATCTACACCTACACCTGGACAAATCTTGGTGAACTCAAGAACGACCGTGGAGAGGTCATTTTCCCAGCGCTTGACATTAAGGATGAATGCAAGTGCCCAATGAATGATGATCCATTGAAGTTGATCCCAAGCTATATGCGTAAAGAGATTCAAGATCGCTTGAATCAGATCAACGAAGAGGGTAGCACTTCACCAGAGATGAAGAATACCATTTACCAGATTCGTTTAGGTGGTGAACTTAACCCACAATGCGATTTCTACATGACGGAATTGCTAAAACGTTATAATGGTGACTGGGGCAAAGTCGTAGAAAACCATATCGAAGTTCGCAGAATCATTTTGAGCGAATCGAAGCGTTGTGGTATCGGTACTTTCCAACCAAAAGACCCGAAGAACCAAGACGCAACAGAACTCACAGGTGATATCAACTACACCAAGTTGGCTCACTACGGCGTTGATTCCGATCCAAGAGCGTTCGGTTTTGATGGTGAATTTGAAGTAGCTAATCGTGGCTTCATCGAGTTCATTGAAGTTCTCAAGTTGGAGAAAGAGTTCTTGTATGACTTGTTGGGCGTTTGCCAAGAACGTCAATTCAAGCCAAAGAAATTTCCACAGATTGACGTTGATATGGTCATCGTAGGCCACACCAACAATCCTGAGTTCGTCAAGCTACAGCAAGACGTAACAATGGAAGCTCTCCGTGATAGAACAGTCCGTGTTGACGTTCCTTACTTGCTACGTTGGGCTGATGAGCTTAAAGTTTTGGAACAAGATTACGGCAAGGAAAGAGTTAAGAACATCCACATTGCTCCGCACACTTTGGAAATCGCTGCATTGTGGGCAATTTTGACACGCCTCAAGGACGGCAAGGACAATGTAAGTCTTGTCGATAAGGCAAAACTTTACGACGGTCGAAGTATGCCAGGATGGACAGAAGATCGTGTAAAGGAACTCCGTGACAAGTATGCTGACGAAGGCATGTCCCGTGGTGTATCTGCCCGTTACGTTCAGAACAAGATTGCAAACGCACTTGTAAGCAATCCTGGTTATGTCAACATGTTCATGGTCCTCAACGAAATCAAGGAAGGCTTAGGCACATTCGCCCTAATCGTTGATGAAAACGACCGTCAACATTATGACAACTGCATAGAGTTGGTGAAGAAGGAACTTGATGATATCTTGAAAAAGGAAGTTCAAAGAGCTTTGGTTGCTGATGAGAACGCAATCACCCGCTTGTACACCAACTATATTGACAACGTTGTAGCACACGTTGAAAAGACAAAGATCACCGATCCATTCACAGGCGCTGAGATGGAACCAGATGAACGCTTGATGAGAGCAATTGAAGAAAAGGCTGATATCGGCGATCAGTATGCAGACGATTTCCGTCGCCAGATTGCAACTTACATTGGTACTCAACACATGAAGGGCAAGGAAGTTCGTTGGGACAGCAATCCTAAGTTGGCAAAGGCTTTGGAAAAGAAGCTCTTTGAAGACACCAAGGACACAATCAAGTTGTCCGCTCTAAGCAAGGGCGCAACTGTAGGTGACAAAGACCTTCAAGAGAAGATTGATGCCGTCAAGACACGAATGATTCGTAACTACGGCTACAACGAAAACAGTGCAACAGACGTTCTAAACTATGTTGCAAGCATCTTCGCACGTGGCGAAACTTCCGATAACTAAGAATAATAATTCATATTAATATTAAAGAGGGGGATTTCATCCCCCTCTTATTTACGGGGGATTTTATGGAGATGGAATATGTAGAACTGACTTATAAAAGACCTGCGAAGGCACAACCATTATCAGTAGGCGGCTATTACTATGGTTATGATAATTGGGATTGGGAACTCGCTAAACCAAAGTCGGAACCACCTGAGCCTAAGTTAAAGACTAAGGTTACTTGGTCTAAAGAAATAGCGCAAGAATTTGGAGTTGAATATTATGGAAGCACTGGAAATAATAACAATAACGTACAAAAAGCCGGATAGAAGTTGCAAAATAACAGACCTTGGTGATGGATTCAAGAGAATTAGAATACCACTTATAAGAAGATTGCAGCCTTATAGTATGTTTGTCAATACGCCATTAGTAGTAAGATGGTATCCTCAATAGGAAATTATAATGGAACTTCTAGAACTAAAATACAAGACTCCAAAACCAAAAGATAAATATGCTTGGGTTAGACCTTGGAGTGAGAAGCGCCGTAAGAGGATGAATGAATTTATTGATAGAAGAACCAAAGAAACAATAGATAAGCTCAAAAATTTATATGGATACAACGATCAATCAGCAAAAGATGTCCTTGAATACATTTGTGAAAAAGTTTATGCAAAGGGCGAAGACAAGTATCCTAGTGAAGATTATTCAAAATTGGAGAATTAAATGTGTAAACCAAAAGAATATTTTTGGCTACAGTATAGCAGTCAATTGGATGGTGTTGTCTTAGATGGCGTTGCCCAGCAATACTCCCAACAAATATCAGTCAATGTAGATGAAAATAATAATATTTGGCTACAACTTTGTGCGGCTACTAGCAGGGGAAGAAACCAACATATCCACAGTTATTTTCTTGAAGAAAACCAAGTGGATACCTTAATAAGCATGTTGTCAAAGTGTAAGGAACTTCAAGAACAAAAAAATGCAAAAGTATTAGAGCTAAGTATTTATAATGATTATAAAAAAATGATTGAAAGTGGAGTTGGTAAGGGAGATGCCGCTCTTAAACTTCAAGAAATCTATAAAAGAGGAAGATTTTCTATTAAAAATATATTGGATAAATATGGACAAATTTAAGGTATAATCTTGATGATGTCTTGACATATTGTGAGAGTTCAATACTATATTACAATATGTATAACTATAAATGTAAAAATTGTAATGCAGAGTTCAAGCACAAGGACAAGAATAAGAAATATTGCTCTCAATTTTGTGCTAAAGAGTTTAGTAAAAAAGGCGTTATAGGTGTTTGTTATAATTGTGGTAAAGACACCTATATTGCTAATCATAAAAAAATACAAAGATCATTTTGTTCTAATGATTGTAGACTTGATTACCAAAGAAAAAGAAAAACAATATGTCAATGTATAAAGTGTGGTAATAAGTTCAGGAAGAAGAGTGGTTCGCAAGGAAAGTATTGCTCTTATAAATGTCATAGACAATCACAAGAAAATATTTATCAACTAACAGAGATGCGTCGAATACAAGGAACTAGAAGAATAACATCTTTAGAAAAATTAGGCTATAAGATGCTTGAAGACTTAGG
>JBGPGB010000114.1:0-5749 GCA_041483595.1 Nitrosotalea sp. | reverse complement strand
TGAGCTCCTTATCGAAAACTGTCATGATAGAACGTATACAGGAATTTATGCCAAAGGTAAAACCGGAGTTCTTTTCAGAGCGAGGCACTGCTGGAATTAGAACTCCTATCATAACTCCTGAAGGAAACTTCTTGCCAGATGTGTTAGAACTTGTGGGCCCAAATTCATATCATATTCTAAACTACAACTCTCCTGGTGCAACGGGGGCTCCTGCCTACTCTGCATATGTCGTAAAATCTATGCAGGAAAAAGGATTATTACAGTATAAAACACGAAAAACTGATTCCATTTGGGATTTTGAAACTATTATCTGAGTCTAGTGAAAAATGCCTTACTTCAATCAAGATTAATATTCTGAAATCAAAAAATAAATCTGTGTTTCCAGAACGCTGCTCCATTAGAAAAAAGGGACAAGATTGTCCAATGCCACCTGAATTTGTAATTTCTATACAATCTAAAGATGGTGAATATATGGTTGGTGTGGCATGTGATGGGCACAAAAATGCATTTACAGAAAAGTTAAAGTCTCTACAAAAGGAAGGTAAGGTTCCGCAAGGAACTATTAATTTTACTGGCCTAAAACCCGTCGGTACTAATTGCATCAGAATAGATCCTAACGATCTAATTGAACTCTAATTAATGGTCTAATAATTATTTTATAATCTGACTTGGTAAATCGGTTTTCTGCCAGAAAGTGAAAGTATTAAATTCTTGATTGCTATCTCTGCCATTTTCTTTCTTGTTTCTATAGTTGCACTTCCACTATGAGGCATTAATACAACATTACTCATTTTTACAATTGGATGTTTGGAATTAATAGGCTCCTTTTGAAATACATCAAGACCAGCTCCGGCAATTATCTTTCTTTTTAATGCAATAGAAAGATCTTTTTCATTTATTATTTTACCACGAGCTGTATTAATTAAAAATGAGGTTTTTTTCATTTTATTAAATAATTTTAAATTCACAATTTCATGTGTTTGTTGAGTATGGGGTGAGTGGATGCTTATGACATCACTTGTTCTAAAAAGATTATCTAGTGACACGTATCTTGCTCCTAATCTCTTTTCCTCTCTTATTGATAGTCTAGTTCTATTATGGTATATGATCTTCATCTCAAAACCTGCGGCTCTTTTTGCTACTGCTTTTCCTATTCTTCCCATACCGAATATACCAAGAGTTTTTTGGTACAGGTCTGTTCCAAGGAACTCATAAGGTCCAAATATTGTCCCCCATTTACCGTTGCGAATTAGTACAATCCCTTCAGGTATTCTTCTAAAAAGAGCCAACATCAAAGCCATTGTGAGATCTGCAGTAGCTCGAGTCAATACTTCTGGTGTATAACCTACTATTATGCCTCTACTTGAAGCAGTCTTGACATCAATGTGATCATAACCTACACTATATGTGGAAATTGCTTTGAGCTTGACTCCTGCATTAATTACATCAGCATCAATGGAGTCATACGGGTAACAGATCAGACCAACTTTATCCTTGATTTTAGATATTAGCAATTTTTTTGGCATTGGGATCTTGCCGGTGTAAATTTCTACATCGTATTTCTTTTTGAGTATCTTTATTGCAAAATCATGAAGCTTTCGTGTGAGTAAGATCTTCAACTATTTTTATTAAGTAAATGACAATTTTAAAGGTATTATGACAAAAAATCAACTAGATGTGAGTAAAAACCAACATAAAGAATTTGTTCGATATCATTACAACAACTCATTTATAATTAATCATAGTAATGATATGCAATTGAAACACAAAGAAGAGTTTGCCATTTGTGTACAATGTAGGAATCCTATAGAAAAATGTGTATGTGTGTGCCCATTTTGTGGTGAGCGGGACAAATGTGAGTGTGCCCTGTTTGATGCAGCAACTGGCGGATAACTATCCAGACTAAAATTTTATAGCATTATTAATATTTGATGAGTATTTAGACGAATCATGTCTTCTATTGATTTAACATGGGTTATTGGAGGTCCTCAAGGCGGAGGTGTTGAAACTGCTGCAAACATTTTTGCCGGTGCATGCGCAGGCTGCGGCCTGAAGGTCTTTGGAAAAAGAGAATACTATTCCAATATCAAAGGTGAACACAGTTACTTTGGAGTTAGAGTTTCTGACAAGACTATTAGATCAAATGTTAGTGGAATTACGATGCTAGTAGGCTTTGATGCTGAAACCTTATTCAGACATGCTGATGAGGTATTTGATGACGGTGCAATAGTGTATGAATCTGATTTATCTGAGATGAAAATAGATGAAGTTCCTACTCTTGATGCACAATTCAAGATACGTCTCAAGAAGTATCTTTTATCAAAAAACAAACCATTAACCATTCAAGGATCACTTGATGAAGCCAAGGAAAGGGGAGTTACTCTCTATCCTGTTTCATTCAAAGAAATCCTGACTAATCTATCAGATGAGACTAAAAATGCAAAAATACGTGGTATGTTTCGTATGCAGAATGTTCTTGCTGTTTCTATATCTATTGGGTTGCTAGGACTCCCGCCTGAAACATTGATGAAATCTGTAGGATCAATATTTTCAAGAAAAGCAGAGATTGCAGAGATGAATAAAACTGCAGCAAATTATGCTTACAATTTTTCTACAGTAAAGTATTCTAAATTCAAATATCAGTTATCTCCAATTCCAAAAGAAGAACATACAATGCTAGCTCAAGGCTTTCAATCTACAAGTCTTGGAAAGATAGCATGTGGTTGTAGATTTCAATCATACTATCCAATTACTCCTGCGTCCGATGAAAGTGTATTTTTAGAATCAAATGAAATTTTTGATGTTGAAAACAATCGACCTGGATCTACCTTGGTTGTACAAACAGAAGATGAAATATCTGCAATTGGTATGATTATTGGTTCAGCCTTAACCGGAGCTAGATCTTCGACAAGTACATCGGGTCCAGGTTTTTCTCTTATGGCAGAAGCTCTTGGTTGGGCTGGGATAAACGAAGTTCCAATTGTAGTAACTTTATACCAAAGAAGTGGTCCTTCTACAGGTCTCCCTACAAGACATGGACAAGATGATTTGCAATTTGCAATACATGCTGGTCATGGTGACTTTCCACGAATTGTCTATGCATCAGGTGATACTGAGGAGGGGTTTTATGATACTGCAAAATGTTTTAACTTTGCGGACATTTATCAAATACCTGTAATACACATGATGGACAAATTCATTGCAAGCACAGTTTCCACCGTAAAAAGATTTGATTCCACAAAGATAACAATAGAACGTGGAAAACTTCTTGGAAAAATTGAAACGTATGGATATCAAAGATTCGCACCATCACCAGATGGCATATCTCCAAGATCAAGACTTGGACTTGAAAATGGAATATTTTGGAATACAGGAGATGAAAGTGACGAATCTGGTCATATATCAGAAGATCCAGAAAATCGTATTTACAAGATGGAAAAACGTGCTCACAAACTAGAACTTGCCTTAGAACAAATTCCAAAAGAAGACCAAGCGATAAACTATGGTGTATCAGATTTTTGCATTCTTAGCTGGGGATCAACAAAAGGTCCAATTTTAGATGCTATTGAAATGCTCAATAAAAAAGGCTATAAGGTTGGATTTATTCAAATCAAAATGTTACATCCATTCCCAAGTAAATATATCCAGTCCCTACTTTCAGGGGTTAAGAAAATAATTGATATTGAAGCAAATCAATCTGGGCAAATGGGTTCATTACTTAATGAATACTTGGATAGAAAAGTTGACTATTACATATTGAAATACACAGGAAGACCAATGACTTGTAATGAACTCTTTGATTCTATTAAGAAAATTATCGACAATAAAGCAGAGAAAAAGCAGGTGTTAACATATGGTGTCTAATCTAGCAGATTACAAAACGGAGGTCCATAATGATTGGTGTCCAGGCTGTGGGGATTTCGGAATAGTAAGTGCAATTCAAATGGCGCTCGCTGAGATGGAAGTTCCGCGACACAAGGCTGCATTATTTTCTGGAGTAGGTTGTTCTGGTAAGACTTCTCATTTCCTTAATGTGTATGGCATTCACACTTTGCATGGCAGGGTACTACCATTTGCACAGGGTGCAAAGCTTGCAAATCCTGAGATGACGGTAGTAGCAGTAGGTGGAGATGGTGATGGATTGGGAATTGGAGCAGGACATTTTGTTGCAGCTGGTAGAAGAAATGTGGATATGACATATCTCATCTTTAACAACGGTGTGTATGGTCTTACCAAAGGACAGGCATCTCCTACACTCAAGCTCGGATTGAAAACCAAGTCTCTTCCTGCGCCCAATGTTAACCAGTCAGTAAATCCTATCGCATTAGCTATCGCAAGTGGATTTACATTTGTTGCAAGGGGCTATGCATATGATGTAAGACAGCTTAAAGATTTGATAATTGCAGCGGTAAAACACCGAGGTCTTTCGTTTCTTGATGTATTACAACCATGTCCCACTTACAATGATATCAATACAAGAGATTGGTTCTCAGGAATGGATAACATAGATGAAATGACAAATAGGCCAAGACCTCGAATCTACAAGCTTGAGGATGTAGGGTATGATCCAGTTGTACATATAGACTCAACAGCAGAAGAAAACGAAAAACTAACCCAAGCCTTGATAAAGTCTAACGAGTGGGATTCAAAGATCCCAACTGGAATATTTTATAAAAATGATATAGCGGCATCTTATGATGAAAGAATGGCAGAAAGGATTCCGAACTATCTTGAAAATCCCCCAGCATACCAAGAAATTTCAGCTGGTGGCAAGTCAATAACTGATATATCTAAAATGCTTGATAATCTAGAAATCTAGTTTGTAATCTAGAAATCTTCCCAATCTGTTAGATTTTTCTTTTTCTATAAAGATATAAGTTATTAGCATCTTCATAAACAGAGTAATTCTACGTTGAATCTGGAAGAAGTAAACAAGATATTCCGAAAATCTATAATTGATGGGTATTTCGAACCAAACCTTGTAAAGCTAGATTTTAAAAAATCAAACGTAAAACACCCTACAATTAGAGATGACGGACTGATGCAAACTAATTTACTTCATCTCTTCTTTGATATTGATACTGGTTCTGACTATCCTGACGGTGATGAATGGTTCATGGCCGAATTCCTTTTCCCATATGGCATCAAAATACCTGATAAACTCAAAGGCCCTGATTATTTCAGTACTTTGTCTATAGGAGAAGGGAAAAATTTTTGGAGACATAGAGAACTTATCAGATACAAATATGGTAAATCCAAAAAATTGGAAGAATCATTAGATTTTATTGAAAAGAAGTATCGTGAATTACAATCCATGTTAGAGCCTCTTGAAAAAGAAATCAAGTAATTTTCCATTCATTCTCTGAGAATTGATATGTTTGATCTCCTAATTCCCCCTCTGATCTAACATTCCATTTTCCACTGATGTCATCAAATTGGTATGAAACATTTTTAATTTCTTTTGGTAATTTGTTGGGGTCCAGATGATATGGCAGTAGTTCTAGAACAAAATCAATTTTATCGATGGCTGTGTCAAAAGAATGTCTGTCGTCTAGATCTATCATGAAGGTAATGTCTGGGTTTCCTGTGAATTTTATGTATACGCGCAAACTTTTTCCTCCACCTCTTCTCCTTTTCATTTCTTTTATAATGTTCTTGATTTTATCCCATCGTGGAATTCCAAACCATTTGAAAAATATTTCATTGAATTCCAGTGGTAATGTAATATCTATCATGGTTGTAAAATCTT
>JBGPGB010000113.1:0-5759 GCA_041483595.1 Nitrosotalea sp. | reverse complement strand
TGAAAATACTACTGACTCTTCTGCTGAAAACTTTTAAAATTTACATTTAGCTAAGACAGTTTAGCTATTATCATGATATTCAAAATAAGTTTATTATTCAAGTATGATGTTAGATGATTGTTAATGCACGGTAGACCTACTATTCTTGAAATTGCAACAACCAAATATGAAAACGATAGAGAAATTGTTTCAACTGCCATGGATGAATTACAATCTCTTTGTGGTGTAACAGAAGGGTTTCTGATTAGTAATCCTATGGAAAGATTTGGTTGGGCCTTTTTCAAAGTATTGATAAAAACAGAATTACTTTCTGGAATTGAGTTGAAACTCGGAGATCAGATTGCTAAAACTAAAGGAAAAAAAGTTGAAGAAAAATTTGTAACTTTCATGACAAAGTTTTTTGAAACCAAGAATGCTAAAGTAAAAGTCAAACTTATGGATGGCTAGACTCTTCTTCCTCTTTTACCACCCTTCTTTCTTGTGGTATCATGAGGAATTGGTGTTACATCATCAATTCTTCCAATCTTAAATCCACCTCTTGCTAGCGCTCTTATTGCTGCTTGTGCACCTGGACCCGGAACACGTGAACCCACTCCACCAACTGCTCTTACTCTAATGTGAAGACCAGTGAAGCCCTTATCGTGAGCTACCTCGACAACTGCTGCAGTTGATTTCATTGCAGCATAAGGAGATGATTCATATCTGTCTGCATTAACATGTCGTCCACCAGAGCTAATTGCTACAGTCTCAGCACCAGAAACGTCTGTAATGTGTACTATGGTATTGTTGAAACTACTGAAAATGTGAGCGATACCCCATTTTTCCTTGGTCTCTTGTACAGACAACATTTCAAGACTCTTTAACGGGTTTAAAAAACATTAGGATCTACTAAGGTGCGTCCAGCCACATCTATTGATGATCCTGGACTTGTCATTCTCAACAAAAATCACCTTCTTACCACTGGAAACATAGCCTATCTCAAATAACGGGATCTTCATCTTCTTTGCTAGATTCTTGACTTTCTGCAAGTTTTTTGGTGGTATTGTAAAAATAATTTCATATTCTTCACCACCGCAAAAAACTAGATTACTAAGATTTATTTTATTTTGACGTGTAAACTTGATCACATCATTTTCAGTAGGTAGATTAGTTATCACAAATCTCCTTTTACTTTGCTCAGACATGTCATTGAGTGTTATAGAAAGTCCATCACTAGAATCCATGGACGATGAAAAATACTGTGCGGCCTTTAATCCAAAATCTAATCTAGGCTGAGGTATAAAAATCGCTTTTTTACATCTTTTTGTGAATTGAACATCTCCCTTATGACCATCTAAAATAATCTTCAAACCTGCAGATGAATATCCAAAAGGACCAGATGCTATTACAATGTCTCCTACCTTGGCACCTTCTCTAGATGGTATCTTTTTGTTACTTACTCCAAACATAGATACTTCAATGACGATCTCTTTTCCTTCATTAGTATCCCCACCAACTATTTGTAACCTAAATTCTTTAGAACCTTTCAGAAAACCATCTGCCAATTCATTGACCATTTTCAGAGTAAAATCACGTGGTATTGCTAATGCAATTGTGGCAAAGGAAGGCTTGACGCCCTTGCATGCAAAATCGCTTACACATGCCACTAGACTTTTTCGTGCAATTTCTTGAATCCTCATACCTGGAGGTACATCAGTACTCTGAACCAACATGTCTGATTTTACTATAAACTTAGAACTACCGATCTTCAAAACTTCAACATCATCTGCTAGAAATCTTGATTTTTTTCCAAATCTACTTTGAAATGTCTTAATTATTTCTCTCTCGTCTGGACTCTTCATAACTTAGTTTAACCATCTTGGTGATTTGTTTTTCTATTGCTTTAGCTTTAATCAAATTATTTGATTCTGCAGAAACCCTGATAATGTGCTCAGTATTTGACTGTCTTACTAGCACCCAACTATCTTCATCTATTATGGATTTTATACCGTCAATTGTTATAATCTGACTCGATTGTTTTTTCATATTTTTCAAAAGAATATCAAGTGTTTTTTTATGGAGTTTGGAATCAACGCTTACTTTTGTTCTAACTTGATGATATCTCTCCATGAATGCCATTATGTCATAGAATTGTTTTGTTCCGAGCATTGATGCAATAAGACCGCTTGTTAGAATTCCATCTCTACACATGTTAAATTCTGGAAGGATAAATCCTGCACTACTTCCCTCTCCCCCAGCTTGAGATTTGGTTCTTAACATCATGTCGACTACGTTAGCCTCTCCTACTTTTGATCTATTTACTTTTCCTCCCTCGTCTATGATGAATTTCTCAATTGCAATACTGGTATCTATGCTAAGAACAAATTTCTTGTATCCTTTTTTAAGTGCACCTGCAATACCGAGTCCTAATGTTACATCAGGCGATTTTTTCTTACCATCTTTTACTACTACTAGTCTATCTCCGTCCAAATCAAAAGCAAAACCTATCTCTGTTTTTTTTGAAGCTTGGACAAGTCCTGATAATTTATCATTGGTGGGATCAGGACCTCGAGTTGATTTTCCTGGTATGCCGTTGATTACACTTACTTTACAACCTAATTTTCTTAGCAACTGCGGAGCAACTTCAAACGCTGCACCTCCTCCCACGTCAATTACTATCTTTGGTGCTTTTTTTATATCTCCAATTATTTTTACTGCCTCATCTATGTAGTTTGAATCAATTTGTGTTTCAGTACTAATTTTCTCTCTTTGAAATTGGTCTTCCTTTACCAAGAACTGTAATTCTGACTCGTTAATTCCTCTTCCGTCTAGGATAAACTTGAGTCCATTCCATTCTAATGGATTATGTGACGATGTGACAATCAAACCACTACCATATTTTCTTGCTTCTCTGAATACAACAGGAGTGGGTGATATGCCTAGATTGTAAACTGTGATTCCTCTTTCTAAGAGAGATGCAATTGCGACATTGGTTACTATCTCGCCTGATGGTCTTGTATCTCTACCAACAACACATTTTTTTGACTTGACCAGAGGTGAAAAATTTCTACAATAATGAATTATGTCTTTAAAATTAAGGTCATCCCCAAAAATTCCACGAACTCCTGAGATTGATACTTTCAATGAATCAAAAACACAAAGGCTTTTTATAAACTCTAATTACATTGCGAACCACTGTGCCTCGATAGCTCAGCCTGGTAGAGCGAACGCCTCGTAAGCGTTAGGCCGTGGGATCGAATCCCACTCGAGGCTTAAATTACATAGACAATATATTGATTTTTGATTAGTTTAGTCTGTTATCCTCTTTTCTTTCATCAAGAGATTCTATATCTAATTCAAGTTCTTTTGCAAGTCCCTTCCACCATGCTAATATCTCTGCCACCATTACTCCCCTTTTGATAAACCAAACTACACCTTAATAGATCTGTCGGTGTGCTGATCCCTGACTCCAAACCAATTATCTGATCTAAAAAATGTCACTCTTTATTTTACGATCTTTTTTCGATAATTTAGATCGGATTAAATTTTAGAATAATAGTAATAAAAAATAGAAAATGTAACTTTTTTTAAAATTTTGGTAAATATAGTATATTTAATTTTAAAAAATAAAATAATAAAAAGTGAAGTGGCTTAAAGATCTAAGCCAAAAGAGTCTGCAAGACTCTGGAATTTTTCATATGTTTCAAGATATTGCTTACCTTTTGATGTTATGACGAATGTGTTCTTACCGTCGTATTCTATCTTGTTGATTAGACCTGCACCAGTGAGGTTGTCTACAAATTTTGAAAGTCTTGAATGTGATAAATTAGCCTTTGTTAGAAGTGATGTTACATTAATTCCGTTCATGCCGCTTTCTTCTGTTACAGTAAGCAAATCTCTTACAATCTGCATGCTTGTTCTATACGCTACCATTGTGAGTAAACGTAAGATTTGGTGATATAAGGGTATTACTATTTATCCTCTCTGGAAACCTTATAGAACCCGATTTTTATCTCAATAAAAGGAAATTTATCCCTTTTTTAGGTGTAGGAAACATGGATTTTTCCTGTGTAGAGGGATGCTCAAAGTGTTGCATTGATAGAGAATATTATCCTACAATAAAGTTCGGCAAGGTGGGTGTTCTTATTCTACCAGATGAGAAGGAACAAATGGAATTATTAGCAGAAAAAAATAAAATCATGATAACTATTAAACCCAGAATCGGAGTCTCTAAAAAGGAGTCTGATGAACCTGTTACAATACTTGCGTATCAAATGATGGGAAGAGATCTGAATGGTAACACATGCCCATTTCTTGAAATTGGATCTAAAAAAAGATCTCCTCATGGTGGGTATGCGTGTAAAATTTACGAGAACAGACCGCTTGCATGTAGAGCATATCCCGTGATAGAGTCTTCCCCAATCCGTTTGGATTCAAAGTGTAAATTTTGTGAAAGTTGTGAGACACCTATTGGGAGTGTAGACTCTGAATTGGAATCGTTAATCAAAATAAAAGAAAAGATGGAAACCAATGAACCTTACATATGGCGTTATGCTACAGGTATAGGGGAGTTACAAGATGAATCCTTGATTGAAAAAGGTTGGTTCTTAATTTGATTTGTTTACTCTTTCATGAGTACCTGGATAATGTTCTCCAATTTTTTTAGAATAACAATTGCTGCACAAAAGACCCTTTATGTTCCAAGATTCCATTGGAGCATAAACATGATCCAAAGGACCATTGCATAAAGAACATTGTTGAGTCTCTTTCACGTTGTTACTCCTAGACCAAACTTCGTTATAAAAATCATGATCGTAAATGGCATGTTAAATACTAGCACATCCTAGAATAAAACAGCGGTAGGATGATGGCTAATGTGGACCTCCTGCAAGAGAACCTATCGGTCACCGTTCTACCGCCTATAGTTTAAAATTCTAAAAAAGATCTTGGACTACTTTCTGGATACTTATGATCTCATCTTCTTCTTGCTTTATCTTTTTCTCTATTACTCGAACCATGGAATCCTGCCAAACATGGTGAGAGAAGAAATTGTGATAAGTGTTTGCCGCAGTCATTTCATCATCGACTATAGTATCTTCTAGAAACTTTGTTGCTATGGTATCTGTTAATTTGAGGATACGCTGATTTAGTTTAACGCTCTTGAATATTGGCTCTAACTTTGATATGTCTTCTTTAAAGTCACCTTTTGTTAGTAAAATCTTTTCATGAAGAATCTTAAAGTATACTGCAACAAAGAATAAAGTAGCATATCTCTTTGTTTTATGACCACCTTTCTTTCCATAATTCAAGGACTTTTTGGCATATTCTTTGATAAAATATGGATAAAGAAGGAGCCTATAATCATCCTTTAATTTCTCATTGAAAACCTCATCATATTTGCTACCTCTTGGTAAGAATTGGGCCGGCGAACTGTATGCCTCTGTTGGTCGTTGTTCTATTCCTGCAACAAAAGATTGTATGGCATCCTTTGCTACTATTACTTTTTTGTGGCTGTCCGGCAAATATTTGTTGTAAATGATATCTCCAACAAATTCACTTTGCTGTGATTTTGTTTTAGTATCAAATGAGCCACCTTGGATTTCATAAAAGTAATGAATATTCTCCATTTGTGACTTGAGCGATTTATGAAAATCCATTAAAGATACTAGATCTTTTCCTCTTACTGCGTTCTGAGAATTTCTATATTTTGTTATGTTATTTTGATCAAGTTCATCTGCGGCCTTGATGATGGTGACGGTTATACTTCCATCCAAATTGTG
>JBGPGB010000112.1:0-5766 GCA_041483595.1 Nitrosotalea sp. | reverse complement strand
TGCAGCTGCTGCAGTTGAAATGGTACATAATTTCACACTAGTACATGACGACATCATGGATAATGATGAGATGAGACATGGTGTACCTACGGTTCACATGAGATTTGGAATACCTATTGGAATTCTTGCAGGAGATTTATTATTTTCAAGGGCGTTTGAAACCATTTCGAGACCTTATCTACACAAATCAAAAGATGTTGGATTAAATCTTGTTACTACGCTGGCGAAAGCCTGCACAGATGTGTGCGAGGGTCAAGCACTTGACATCAGTATGGCAAAATCAAGTAAAATACCAAATGAAAATCAATACATCAGGATGATTGAGAAAAAAACATCATCATTATTTATAGCGTCTTGTGCAATGGGAGCAATAGCAGCGAATAAAAATTTCGTTGATGTAAAAAGACTATCCACATTTGGAAGAAATCTAGGAATTGCTTTTCAGATAATCGATGATCTAATTGGAGTAATAGGTGATCCCAAGATTACAAGAAAACCTGTAGGAAATGATATCAGAGAAGGAAAGAAATCACTTCCAATTTTGATGGCAATTAAAAAGGCAAATGGCCAAGAAAAGAAGGTGATCCTTAATGCTTTTGGTAATTCATCCGTTTCAAAAAGTGAAGTAGAAAAAGCCATCTCCACAATTTCCTCTCTCGGAATAGGTGATACAATAAAACAAAAGGCAATGTATCATTCCAATGTAGCCAAGAAATCAATATCAATATACGAAGGACCGCCAAAAAAAGAATTACTGTCTTTACTTGATTTCGTGGTAGAAAGGAGTCTTTAATTGGATGAGGAAATAAAAAAGGTAATTCGAGGAATTGCCCTTTTTAATGCATTTGAGCATGATGGAAAAACTAGAAATGATTCAATCATTTCCAAAGTAATTGGTATTAAGCCAGAACTTCGCTCTAGAATCAAAGATGTCATTCCTCTTATTTCGGAGGTAGTAATTGATGTCAATAAATTATCAGTGGAATTACAAAAAGAAGAACTTGAGAGTAAATATTCAGAATTACTCATAATAAAACCAAAGCAAGAGAGAATAGGTCTTCCACCCCTTGAAGGTGCAGAACAAGGTAAAGTGATTACACGTTTTCCTCCTGAACCTAACGGTTATCCTCATATCGGACATGCAAAGGCATCCATAATTGATGAAGAGTACGCAAAGATGTATGGCGGTAAACTGATCCTAAGATTTGATGACACAAATCCAGAGAAAGAACGTCTTGAGTATTATGCTGCAATCAAAGTTGGTCTAGACTGGCTTGGTATAAAATATGATCTTATAAAAAACACTTCCGATGATATGGAGATTATTTACAAGAAAGCTAGAGAACTTCTAGATTCCAGTTATGCATATGTTTGCACATGCAATAAGGAAACAATTAGCAAAAATAGACGAGAAATGTTACCCTGTAAGTGTAGCGCAGGAAATCTTGATCAAAATATTACTCGCTGGAATAAAATGTTTGATAAATTCAAACCAGGAGAAGCCATCGTTAGATTTCGAGGAGATATGAGTTCAGAGAATACAGTTATGCGAGATCCGACTCTACTAAGAATAATAGACGAATCGCATCCAATCCACAAGAACAAGTATAGAGTTTGGCCAAACTATGATTTTGCAGTATCCATTGAAGATAGTATTGATGGAATTACTCATGCGTTTAGAACTAAAGAATATGAACTACGAACTGAACTCTATTACACACTTTTGGACAAACTTGGTATGCGTAAACCAAAGATGTTGGAGTTTTCTAGGTTAGAATTTGAAGGAATGCCGGTATCAAAGAGAGTACTAAAACCGCTTGTGGAAGAGGGAAAAGTATCAGGATT
Source organism: Nitrosotalea sp. (assembly GCA_041483595.1). Classification (GTDB taxonomy): domain Archaea; phylum Thermoproteota; class Nitrososphaeria; order Nitrososphaerales; family Nitrosopumilaceae; genus Nitrosotalea. The sequence continues at coordinate 3,921 of JBGPGB010000112.1, read as the reverse complement.
TGATGATCCACGACTTCCTACCCTCGAAGGATTACGTAGAAGAGGTATAGTTCCCGAAGCTATTCGAAAATTTGTTCTTTCCCTAGGCTTTACTAAATCAGATACTTTACCTCCATTTGAAACACTTGAAGCATTTAATCGAAAAATAATTGATCCTACAAGTGTAAGATTATTCATTGTTTTTGACCCGATAAAATTAACAGTGATTAACAATAACATTACTGAGGTTGAGATTCCAAATCATCCACAAAATGATATGGGTAAGAGACGAATTCAGATAGATGGAAATTTCTACATATCTGGTAATGATAGCAAGACATTGAAAATTGGCGATGAAGTAAGATTGTTAGAACTTTACAACATGAGAATAACAAAGATAGATTCAGAAATTGAAGGAGAGATCACTAGCGCTAATTACAAATCAGATATTCCTAAAATTCAATGGATTCCAAGAAAGAATCCAGTAAACATAGAGGTTTTGATATCAAATGTACTTTTCATAAATGACCAATTTAATGAAAATAGTCTAGAAATCAGGCAAGCAGTTACGGAACAATACTACTTAGAGTTAAATGTGGGAGCAAAAATCCAGTTCGTAAGATTCGGATATTGCAGAAAAGATTCTGCGAATCAAGCGATATATACACACAAGTGAAGAAAATGAAGATTGCAAGATTACTTAGACAAAATATGGAAACATATGCTATTGTTAATGGAGAAAAGGTTTTAACAAGAGAGAGCATAACAACACAAACTGGAATTCCCATACCACAGAGTATCAAAGATTTTTTATTTGATGGATGGTATGATGAAATAAAGACTAATGCAAAAAATCTGATTTATAATGAGAATTTATCTGATTTCAAATTTCTTCCTCCCATTCCAAATCCATCAAAAATAATTTGTTTAGCATTTAATTATAAAGATCATGCAAAAGAGCAAAATTTGATTCCACCGGATGAGCCAGCCATAGTTATCAAACCAAGAACAACACTCAATGGAGCTACATCAGACATAGTTTGTCCATCATTTGTCTCAAAGCTTGATTATGAAATCGAGCTTGCAGCAATAATTGGTAAAGATTGTAAGAACATATCAGAAAAAGAGGCCAAAGAATCAGTTTTTGGATACATGATATTAAACGATGCTTCTGCACGAGACATACAAGCAAAGGATAAACAGTTCACAAGAGCAAAGGGATTTGATACATTTGCACCTTGTGGTCCTTGGGTAACCTCTGCAGATGAAATACCAGATCCACAGAATCTCAAAATGATAACCAAAGTAAATGGAGAAATCAGACAGAACTCTTCAACTTCAAATATGCATCTAACGGTCTACTCCATTGTATCACTACTAAGTAAAGCAATGACTTTAGAGAAGGGGGACATCATTTCCACTGGAACTCCTGCAGGAGTCATGCTCAACAAGCCAGATGCTGTATTTTTGAAGGATGGTGATAAGATAGAAATGGAGATAGAAAATCTTGGCAAGCTTCAAAACACTGTGAAATTCGTTTAATTTAGAATTCAGAAGTTCTAGAACCGACATTAAAATTATTAAGAGTTAAAGTTGCATACTTGGTATGGGAAAGATAATTGTTGGAAATATAAGTGATTTCTCCTTAGGAAAAATAAAAAAGGTCACAATAGATGGTAAGGATGTTCTCGTTGCAAATATAGATGGAAATTATTATGCAATTAATGATACATGCACTCATGCAGGAGCAAGTCTTTCCGAGGGAAGTTTGGATGGAGCAATTATAACATGTGGCTGGCATGGAGCAAAATTTGATTGTAAAACAGGTAAGCTTTCTGCTTTTCCTGCCAAGATTAAAGACTTGAATTCATATAAAGTAGTAGTAGAATCAGAAAATATCTTTCTAGAAGTATAGTGCAAACTTTATAAAATAAGCTCAATTAGCATAAGCTTGAATGGTACAATGGTTGAAAAAAATGATCCAAATATTGACACCCTAAACACTGCCATCAATACTCTAGTCGAGATCATAGCAAATCCTTCTGCTCCAAGAAACATCAAGAAAGATTTGACTGATCTTGTTACAGAATTAAAAAAACAGAATTCTCCTGTTTCTGTAAGAGCAGCAAATGCCATAAGTACATTGGATGAAATATCTCAAGACCCTAACATGCCTTCATATGTCAGAGTCACATTATGGCAAGCAGTTTCTGCCCTTGAAAGAATAAGGGAATAAATTTAGTGTATGGTATCGTTATATAGTGAAAATCGAAGATTATCTTTCATCCCTTCCAAGTTCTATCATTAGTGGTGAAGATGTTGAATTACCAGATGACACATTAAGAAAGATCTTTCGATTCGCAGAACTGACTAAAAATGATGTGTTTTACCACTTAGGATGTAGTAATGGTAACAGTATTGCAATAGCTTTACAAGAATTCATGGTAAAGAAAGCCATTGGTATTGATAATAATCAAAACAAGATATTACAGGCTGAAAAACTTCTTGAGGAAAAACATATTTCAAATTGGCTACTTAGATTACAGGATGTCATAGCTTCTGACATTAATGATGCAACGGTAATACTCTTTTGGTTTTCAGATGAAAAGATAATTGAAAAAATGATCGCAAAATTTGAAAATCTAAGTCCGGGTTGTAGAATAATAACCATATGGGGGCCCCTCATTGGATGTATGCCAGATAAGGTGGACTTTCCATACATCCTAAATGTTGTACCATTCAAAAAGGCTGAATCTCTACGAGATCAGATGCTTGCAATATTTAAAACTGATTGCATTGATTTTTCCGTTGCATGGGAATTTGCTGAAAGATATTCAAAAGCTATTGGCTCAAAGAACTCTGAAAATGATAGATTTCTAACAATACTACAGACGCTTGTCATATGGATAAATGCAAAAAATCTTGGGATTGCGTGTGGAGATAACATACCAGATCCTGTAAAGAGCTATATTGGAATTCTCAAGACTTATTTTGATATAGAAGTGGAACACCTGTTTGATCACTAGACTAAATTCTCCGTCATACTTTTATTTGGAAATGCCGTTTAAGGTACATGATGCAGGAGAGAATAAACATCAATGTATCAGCTATAGATTATGAAAATACCAGTAAAGCTATAATATCAACATTAAGCAATATGGAAGAGATGGTTCATGGAGAAAATGACTTCATAGTAACTGATTCTGAATTTGCATTCGGTTGGCATTTTTATGTGGTTTGTGTCAACAGGTCACTTGTAAGAAAATTGTCTGATCAAATGGGACCTGATTTTGAACGAATAAAGGGAAAGGGATTGGACCACAAGTTTTTGGCCTGGTTAAATGACAAAGTTAGTCAAAAGAATTTGAAGGTCAAACTAGCCATCAAGGAAGAGATGGAATCAAGTAAATTTGGAATATTTTGAGATACCTTTTGATTTTTTAATTCATGTAGTTATAGAATCATAAGATATTATCATATGACCCTTGAAGGAGTTTTCTAGGCTAATTAGCATATTTCCATTACTTTATACAAAGTTCAAATTCACTGGAGTATTCTGCATAGTCCAAGTTTTGGTTTCAAACTATCAAGCATCTGTATTGCAAGATAACCTTAGAATAACAATCTAGCACAAGAATATTCTAATAATTTCTGATTACCATTTTTGGCAGGCAGGTCTTTTATACAATCTACTAGAAGAGACATTAGAAAATGACAAGTGATTTAAGATATGATGTAGATGAGATATATTCGGATCAGATTTCCAAATACTTTTTGGACATAACACAACAGATAGATGAAATAAAAGTAAAAGCTTTGAGGAATGATACTAGAGGAATGTATGACAATCTCACAATAATCAACCTTGCAATATACGGTCTAATGAATGAAAAGTTTGAGCTAGCTGAAACATCTGCCAATTTTAGAAATTAAATTATAAAG
>JBGPGB010000111.1:0-5770 GCA_041483595.1 Nitrosotalea sp. | reverse complement strand
TCAAGTTTATCTTGTCTACCAAGAATTTTGGTTTTGGAAGAGATTTTCTTGTACATATATCCAACAAAACTGAGATGACTTTATGGATAGTTTTGGAATGCTCCATCATAACAAATTCAGTTGGTTTTGACAAGTCAAGAGATTCCAATTTCGAGACAATCTCTGAATCAGTCAAGTTGACACCGTCAGGACCTACCTGTGTTTCAAGATTCTCCGCTTTTACATCAAGAACAACGTCTGTAGGTCCATAACTGAGCCAAATTTCAGGCATACCTTACCGAAGGGACAGTTAAAATAAATCTAGTTCGGTAAATTTTGCTGTGGATTTTGTCAAAGAATTTGCAATATTTTTACAACAAAGTGGAGCGATTAAGTTTGGAAATTTCAAGCTATCAAGTGGAAAGAATAGTGCGTACTATATCGATCTTAGACTGGTGCCAAGTTTTCCACATCAATTTAGAACCATGGTAAAATCTCTCCAGAATTTGATATCAGAAAAAATAGATCTAGATAGCTTTGATTATATCGCATCGGTTCCAACATCAGGACTTGTAATAGCATCTGCATTAGCCATAGAAACCGTAAAGCCTCTAATTTACATTAGACAAAAACCAAAAGACTATGGTACCGGTAGTCTCATAGAAGGAAAAATATCAGAGGGTTCAAGAGTGATTCTAATAGATGATGTTGGAACAACAGGTCACTCCTTGCTTAATGCCATCAAGGCGCTAAAAGATGCCAAGATAGTAGTAGATTCAGCATTTGTCATAGTAAATAGACTTGAAGGCGCACGGGAAAGCCTAGAGACTGAGAAAGTAAAGTTGTATGAGATTACTGACATACTAGCTATATCTAATGCTCTATACAATGAAAAAATTCTTGATGAACAAACTCTTGATAGAATTAAAAAACAGATGAGCCATATCTAAAGCCAAATAGATTTTCTAAATTAGCTTTCGTAAATCATTAGTTCTTTTTCTTCTAAGAGTGTGTGTAGATTATGTATCGATCTATAAACATCTGATTCTTTTTTTGCGCCAGTACATACAAGTTTTCCAGAAGCAAAGATCAGTATGACTGTCTTAGGATCAAGCATTCTATGTATCAGACCAGGAAACTGTTCAGGTTCATACATACTTCTTGGAAGGCTCCTAGCAGCTTGTTCCAAGTGTATCCTTCCTCCAAGATTGGCAGAGGCAACTATATTCTGTATTATAACTACAGCATCTTTTTTTATCTTGATTCCACCTTTTCTTAATGTTTGAACGACACTACGTACTGCCTTGATTGATTGTTCTTCTGATTTTGCTCCAGTACAAACCATTTTTCCAGAACTAAAAATCAATGTTGCAGTTTTTGGAGATTTTATTCTAAACACTAAACCAGGAAATTGATCAGGATGATATTCAACATCTGGAAATGTTTGAGTTATAACATTAAGATCAATTTTTTGATCCACTGAAGCTGAGGCCACAACATTTTCTATACTTACAATAGGTTTTGTTTGAGGCATTTCGCTGTTTATATAAATGCTTTATATATACTCTATAACATTTCTTGAAAAAATTTTGTATATCAAATTATTTATAAAAATATAGGCAGCTCAGACAAATGCCTTTACATCATCGTGTCAGTTATAACTCTGATTCTTCATTGCGGCCAAATGAAAGATAATTTGATGCTTATTTTAAAATTAGTATATCAAAAAAGAAAATTTAGAAAAATTACGAGTGTTACACATTGATTCCAAATTGATCTCGGTCCATAGTGAATTGTGATATCTGCTATATACTACAACATTAAAAGGAACTAAATAGTGGGCCCAAAGGGCTTCGATCCCTTGGCTCACCGGTTATGAGCCGGTTACTCTACCAAGCTGAGTTATGGGCCCTACGAAAGAGCAAATTGATATGCGCTATAAAATAGTATAGAGTTAACAGTATGCATCATAGCAGCTGTCAAGTAGGAGATTTTGGGCAGCTAATGATTTACTAGCTACTTTTACTAATTCATCTTCTCTTGATACAGGAGTTTTTTCCAAGATTTTTCTCCACAGAGCCGCATGTCTTATGTCAGCTTCTGCATGGAGTCGGAAATACCCGATTGCATTATCATCGGATAATTCATAGAATTTTCTTAATCCATCTATCTTTGATAGGCTAATCTTTGGTATTTCCTGTTCCAAAGCATACATTGCAGCAGCTCCCCCCTCAAATGAATTCATAAGACATGAAAGATTTGAAATGGCTTGTTTTGTCTGCTCAAGACCTGCATAGTTTCTTAAATCATTTTGCGATACACCCAACGCATCTGCAAATTTTACCCACGGTTCTATGTGCTCAGATTCCTCATCTCTATTCAAGGCAAGTGAATTCTTAATTTCAGATGGACTTTTCTCCATCACTTCCCCTACAAAGGCTGGGACTGCCTTTACTAATTGAAAGTATTCTTTTGAATAGCCGCTAAGAGATTCCTTTGATAATTTACCTTCATTCCACATGACATAAAATTTGTGCTTTAACAAACTCTGTTCTTCAATTAGTGTATCGATTCTTTGAATAAGAGAACTCATGCCGATTATCAAAATCTAGCAATAAAAAAATCTTTTGAATGGCTACAAAAGGATTTTATGGATAACAATTTGGATGCAAATTAGGCTCCAGTGGTGTAGACCGGTCAAGCATGGGGGACTTTCAATCCTCCGACCCGGGTTCAAATTCTTAATGATGAAAATCCCGGCTGGAGCACTACCTTTCAAAAGCATTAATATTCTAACTGGATTTTACGGTTGCTAGTGTAATTCTTGGATAGAAAGAATTTCGAGATAAATCCACTCATAAAAGACTTTGAAAGTTACATCGGTAAGGTCGATGATGCAATCAAGCAAGAATTGGAACTGTATACGGCCTCAGAATTCTTTGAACCGTTACAATATGCCTTAGAAGGTGGAAAGAGAATAAGACCGCTTATTCTTATTTTATCTGCAGAAAGTGTTGGGAAATGTGACGAAAATGCATACTCCGCATCGTGCGCAGTAGAATTTTTGCATACAGAATCCGTGATTCATGATGACATAATTGACAATGAAATTCTAAGAAGGAGAAAGGATCCTTTTCATATAAAATATGGATATAACACTAGCATAATAACTGGAGATTTTGTTCTGGGTTTGATTTTGAACATTTCATCTCGTCTAGATAATGCAAGAATAGGAAGGGAGCTTGCAATTACTGCAATGATGATGAGTGAGGGAGAAATGATTGAAACTAGACTTGAGACAGGTGAAGATGTTACTTTTGATGATTATATCAAAGTCATGGAGTACAAAACTGCTACTGCATTTGAAGCAGCTGCAAAGATTGGAGCCATTTTAGGAGGCGGTACTGAAGAACAAATACTAGCACTTGCAGAATATGGTAAGAACATGGGAATTGCATATCAAATTAGAGATGATTTACAAGATTGGAATAACGAGGATAAATTATTCAACATATTGATAAAGAAAAGTTCTGACCCACGTATTGTATTTGATCGTATGGATGAAATGCTAAAGAATTATTCCAACAAAGCAAAGACAGCATTAAGAAAAATTAGTGACAATCCTGCGAGAAAAAGATTAGAAAGTCTTCTAGACTTGACTATGCTTAGTGTATAGCTGGGAATCCGCTTAGAATAGGAACAGCCGATTTTGCAAATTGTATAACTGGATCTGGATAGACACCTATTCCAACTATGAAGATTATTGAGAATATCATAACTGCAATTACTGATTTAGGCTCCTTTAGTCTCTTGTTTGATTCTCCTTCCTCGAAATACATCTTTCTTATTATCCAACCATAGTAAGCAAGCGAAAGTGCACTGTTAAGAACTCCTGCCACAGCTAGGTATGGAGCCCATGACAAAGTATGACCTGCATCTATTGCTGATCCAAACAGCATCAGCTTACTCCAAAATCCATTGAGTGGTGGTACACCTGCTAGTGCAAGTAATGAAATTGTAAGACCAAACGCCGTGATGGGCATTCTTTTACCAAGACCTTTTATCTTTTCAATATGAGTCACACCAAGAGTTGTAACTATTCCTGCAACGGCAATGAAGGCAGCTGCTTTCATTACAGAGTGATTTAGGATGTGGAATAACGAGGCTTGGATTCCAATTGGTGAAATTGGTGCCACACTAAGTCCTATCAGAATGTATCCGGCTTGGCCTATACTGGAATAAGCTAGCATTCTTGTGAGGTTTTTTTGTTTTATTGCAGCCAAGTTTCCTACTGTCATGGTTACTATTGCAATAATAGCAAGAGCAAATGCCCAGTGAAGATTGAGAGCTATTGCACCCATAATTATCACTCTCAAGGCTGCTGCAAAACCAGCTTTCTTTGTGCCAGCTGCAAGTAATGCAGCTATTGTTGGTGGAGAACCTTCGTATGCATCCGGTAACCACATATGGAATGGAACTAGACCTATTTTGAATCCAAAGCCAGCTATGAACATACCTATAGCCAATATTGCAAGTGGCATCATGTCGGGTCCAAGGTTTGAGAACCCAACAATTACTTGTCCTATGTTTGTAGAACCTGTTAGACCATACGCGATTGAAATTGCATAGATTATAATTCCAGAGGATAAGGCTCCAAACAAGAAATACTTGATTGCCGCTTCATTTGAGGAAGGATCCTTTTTGAGGTATCCAGCCAAAACATATGTTGGAATACTCATGAGTTCCCAGGCTACAAATAGCATCACCAAATCGGTAGAATATGCAATCAGTATCATTCCAATTGATGATAGTAGAATTAGGGAGTAGTATACTGCAGGATTAGCCTTTCCACGCATATAGTTGAATGAGCCAACTGTTGTCATTATTCCAACAATTAGCATTGCTATTGCAAAGAATGATCCAAATTTGTCATCAACAAGAACATTCTGTGAAAAAATGGCAGATGGTGTTACATGCTGTGTAATTATTTGATAGATGACAAATCCAATTGCTGCTAATAATGCTCCAAGAGTTATAGCTCCATAAACTGAGGAACCTTTCTCTTTTCTTGCTACACTAATTACTGGAATTAACACTCCAACCGCTCCAAGTATCAGAGTTAACATGATTGGTGTTGATGTAAAGTCTATCATTTTCTATCTCCTAAATCAACAACAGGAATACTACGATTAGTATACCTACTCCAAAAATGTAAAGATAAGATTGAGAAACTCCTGTTTGTGTTGCTTGCATTAGTCTTGCGCCACCAGCCATAGTTTTCTCTGGGATCACATTGAATCCCTCCAACACAAAGTTCTCAAAGTATTTGTAAAGACCTCTAGCAATGTATAATGGAGCTACTACAAATCCCCAATAGATTAATGCGTTAAGATACCATCTGTTTAGGAAGAATTTATGAATAGCATGGAAAAATATATTTGAATTTACAAATTTAGCAGGATCAGCAAATTTTCCAATATAGAAGACATAGCCAAGGCCAAATCCGATGGCAAATGCAGCCAGTGATGCCATAAGAGCTACTGGATTAATACCTTCTAGAAAACCACCAAGTAATGGCATAGATTCTGTTGCAACTGTTCCTGCATCTGATTTTATTCCAAATGTTGATCCCAAGTAGTTAACGAAGAGATCGTGAATTTGGTGTTCAAATGCAAGACCCATTACACCGACTCCAATTGTCAATACAGCGAGTATTCCATATGGAATCCACATCGAGGGACTTGCTTCGTGTCTGTGACGTCCCTCCTTTTCTAATTCTTCGATATGCTTA
>JBGPGB010000110.1:0-5827 GCA_041483595.1 Nitrosotalea sp. | reverse complement strand
TGCCTTTTTTAGTTTAAGATCTTAAGACCTCTACAGATTGAATACATGTATTTCTTCAATTCTTTATCATAAAGTGTATCCATTCTTTGTTTTAGAATTCGCTTTGCCTGCTCTCTTTCTAAACCATCTGATAAAGAGAGTACATTGTTAATTAGTTCCGGTATTGATTCTCTAACCCATCCAGAAATAATATTATGAATGTTTTTGTGGATTTTTTCAACTAGATCAGTATTAACATCAAAGATTCCATTAAAATTATTGTACTCGACTCTATAAATTAAAGCAAATATACACTCCTTGGGATTAGGATTCTTTAAAATCTCAATGGATTGGGGCCCGGATTTTCCTTGGGATACTTTGTTTTTCAAGCCAACAGGATTTATTATTATTCCATTAACTCCTATGTTGGAGTTCTCTACTCCCGTTACAACTCCTACAATAATATCCCTATGTTCACCATTAGGCTTTGATGTAAAGATATGATCTCCTTCTTTCCAACCCTTTCTTGCAAACATGAGAAACTTTCCCAATAAATCATATTTAATGTGTTGCTTCAGAATGCTTAATATCAGTCAGAAGAAAAAATTGTGAAATGGACAAGAACGAAATCCTTTCAAAGTTTTCCACAGATCCTGATAGATACTATAAGGTTGCATTGTTTGAAAATGAAGGATTTAGAAGAAAATCATGTAGTAAATGCCATAGATTTTTCTGGACTTTGGACGACGGCATTAACCTGTGTCCTGATCATATAGAGAATAGTTATTCCTTCATTGGTGATCCTCCTACAAACAAGAGATTTGATTACACACAAGCATGGAGAGAAGTAGAATCATTCTTCGTACAAAACAATCATAAATCAGTTGGAAGATATCCCGTAGTTTGTAGATGGCGTGATGATCTTTACTTTACAATTGCATCCATTGTAGACTTTCAACGAGTGATGGGTTCCAAAGTTGTCTTTGAATTTCCTGCCAACCCACTAATTGTTCCTCAGACTTGCCTTAGATTCAAAGACATTGAAAATGTCGGCGTAACTGGCAGACATTTTTCTAGCTTTTGTATGATAGGGCAACACAGTATACCAAATTCACATGGATATTGGAAAGACAGATGTGTAGAGCTTGATTTCAAACTTCTTACAGAGAGATTTGGAATTAACAAAAATGAAATAACATTTGTTGAGGATGTCTGGGCAGGAGGAGGATCTTTTGGCTCATCGCTAGAATATTTTGTAAGAGGGTTAGAACTTGGTAACGCAGTATTCACTGAATTTCAGGGAGATCTGGCTAATTATTCGATTTTGGATCAAAAGATTATCGACATGGGGGCAGGTCTCGAAAGATTTGCATGGATAACAATGGGAACCCCAACTGCATATGATTGCTGTTTTGGGCCCATAACAAAACACATGATAAACATGATAGGTGTCGATATAGATTCCAATATAATTTCCAAATATTTTATGTCGGTAGCAAAGGCGCTCTCGGAATCAGATGATATTTCAATAGTCCGAAAGACTGCTTCAAAGATCGCTGGTTTGGATGAAACAAAGCAAGCCAGGATCATTTCGCCACTCGAGGGGATCTACATGATAGCTGACCATTTGAGAACATTGGTCTTTGCAATTTCCGATGGTGCATTACCAAGTAATGTGGGCGGAGGTTACAACTTGAGAATGATTCTAAGAAGAACGCTGGCCACCATTGACAGATTTGGTTGGAACTTTGACCTCAATGACCTCATTGATCTTCACATAGATTATCTAAAGTCTACATATCCAGAACTTGAGCAAACTCGTAATGATGTAAAGGTAATAATCGAGGTAGAAAAAAATCGATACAACGAGTCAAAAGTTAGAATGAAAAACATGGCAACTACGCTCAAGACACAAAATAAGAAATTGTCAGTAGATGATCTCATTCGCTTGTACGAGTCTGATGGTATAACTCCAGATTTCCTCAAAGAAGCCCAGATAATACCAGAAATTCCTTCAACATTTTACGAGAAATTATCAGACTTGCACCAATCTGAGAAAACAGAGAAAAAAGAAGAATTGAATTTAGATGGCATACCTGATACAGATTTGTTATATTACAAAGATGATCCTCATGAGTTTGAAGCCAAAGTCATCAGGATAATAAATAATAAATTTGTCATACTTGATAAAACGTCATTTTACGCAAGAGGAGGTGGACAAGAGCCAGACCATGGAAAAATTGCTGAATTTGATGTGGTAGATGTCAGTAAACATGGAAATGTCGTATTACATGAGATTAGAGATAGTATGCTAAAAGAGGGCACAATTGTAAAATGCAAAATTGATTCCATGAGAAGATATGGAATAACACGTAATCATACCAGTACTCACGTACTAAACGCATCTGCAAGAAATACACTAGGTTCCTGGATCTGGCAGCATTCTGCTTTCAAGGATGCTGATTATGCAAGGCTTGACATCACTCATCACTCAACCCTTACAGATGAAGAAATAATGAAGATCGAGGATCTCGCAAATAACACTATAAGAAAAAATATTCCAATTTTAATTAACCAGTTTGAAAGGGGTGAGGCTGAACAAGAATACGGTTTTAGAATTTATCAGGGTGGAGTAGTTCCGGTAAAACTAGTACGAATTGTAAACATAGGAGGGTTCGACGTAGAAGCTTGCGGTGGAACCCATGTCCGGAATACTGGTGAATTAGGATTGATAAAAATTACAAAAGCTGAAAGGATTCAAGATGGAGTGGTTAGATTGGAATTTGTTTCTGGCGAGTCGGCACTAAAGTACACTCAAACTCAAGATAGAAAGATTTTACATATAGTAAAATCCCTTGGTTCAAGTAAAGAAAAGTTGTTGGAATCATTTGAACATGTAATGAAAGACTCTGATGATGTAAAGAGAAGATTAAAGCAATTAATCAAAAAAACATCAGAATCATCTGCAAGAGAAGCTATCTCTCAGGCAAAGAACCTTGGAAAAGTGAAACTTTACTCAATAGTAGAAGAAGAACTTGATGAAGAATTTCACATATCAGTGGGAGAGATGGCCACCAAGATTGACAAGTCCTTGATCTACTGTGTGTTAATAGTAAAAAATGAAATAATCAAAATAGTATCTTTCTCAGGTACTGATGCTATTTCTACTAAGAAGGCCGGAGATCTGGTAAGAGAAGTATCCAAAGTACTTGGCGGTTCAGGTGGTGGAAGAGATACATTTGGTCAGGGTGGAGGAAAAGATCTATCAAAAATAAAAGATGCCATATTAACCATAGAGAAATCAATTGTTGGAGAACGATAGCAAATGGACTGGATTTCACTTGAAGAAAAATGGAGACGTAAATGGGAGGAAGAAAAATATTTTGAGACTGATCCAAATAACAACAAAAAATTCTTTGTCACCGTAGCTTACCCTTATCCCAATTCTCCTCAACATGTAGGACATGGACGAACATATACACTAGCAGATGTTCATGCGCGATTCATGCGCATGTTAGGATATAACGTATTATTTCCGATGGGATTTCACTATACCGGAACGCCAATTCTTGGCATGGCGCGCAGAGTCCAAGATAATGACAAAAAATTACTTGAGACATTTCGCACCTTGTACAAGGTTCCAGATGAGAAGCTAAGAGAATTTACAGAACCAGTAAAGATTGCAGATTATTTCCACCAGGAGATAAAGGCTGGAATGATAGAGATGGGATATTCAATAGACTGGAGAAGAGAATTTACCACTATAGATCCAGTATATAACAAATTTATCGAATGGCAGTTTAGAAAACTAAAAGAGAAGAATCTCATAATTCAAGGTACTCATCCTGTAGGATGGTGTCCAAAGGATCAAAATCCTGTCTCTCAACATGATACCCAAGGTGATGTAGAGCCAAGCTTTACTGAATACACAATTATCAAATTCAAATATGACAAATATGTCATTCCCACTGCAACCTTACGACCTGAGACTATTTTTGGTGTAACAAATATCTGGATAAATCCAGATTTTGTTTATGAGATAGTACAAGTAGACAATGAGACTTGGATAGTAACTAGCGAGTGCGCGAGAAAGTTAGAATTCCAGAATAAAACAATAACAAGACTAGATAAGATATCAGGTAAAGAACTAATAGGCAAGAAAGTTCAAGTTCCTGAAAGAAATGATCAAGTTTTAATTTTTCCAGCAAATTTTGTCAAAAGCGAAAATGGTACTGGCATTGTAATGTCAGTTCCTGCACATGCTCCTTTTGACTATCAAGCTTTGGAAGATCTCAAAAAAGAATTCACAAAATATCTTAACATCTCTGAAATTCAAAATGTCAAACCAATATCAATAATTGAGACAGAAGGTTACGGTCAAATTCCTGCTTTAGATGTTATAACCAGACTTCAGATTGAAAATCAAGACAGTCCCAAGTTAGAAGAAGCTACCAAGGAAATATACTCAAAGGAGTTTTACAGTGGTAGGCTAAAACAAAATACAGGAAAATTTGCAAATAAGACAGTCTCAGAAGCAAAAGATGAAGTAAAAAAGTGGTTGCTGCAAAATCGAAGTGCCGATATTTTATATGAATTAAACGAGATCCCCGTAAGATGCAGATGCGGAGCAGAATGCGTAGTAAAGATCCTCAGCAATCAGTGGTTTCTCAACTATTCAGATCCAGAATGGAAGGCAAAAGTACATTCGTGGATAAATGAGATGAAGATTCTTCCAGAGGAAATTAGAAATGAATTTAACAATGTAGTGGATTGGCTTCGAGAGAGAGCATGCGCAAGACAACATGGATTGGGAACTAAATTACCATGGGATAAAAACTGGATAATAGAAAGTCTCTCCGATTCCGTAATTTACATGGCATATTACACCATAGCAAAATATGTAAACAATAAAGAAATTACATCAGAAAATGTATCTGATGCTTTTTTTGATTACATATTTTTGAACAAGGGAAGTTCAAAGAGCATATCAACTCAGTGCAAAATAACACCTGATCTTTTGGAGAAGATACAAGGTGAATTTCAATACTTTTACCCAGTCAATGCTAGACACTCGGGAAGAGATCTAGTACCGAATCATCTAACATTTTTTATCTTCAACCACATAGCAATATTTCCAAAAGAATACTGGCCCGAAGAGATTGTGGTCAACGGATCAGTTCTCATGGATGGAAAGAAAATGTCTAAGTCAGAGGGAAATATAATTCCCCTCAGAGATGCCATAAGAAATCATGGTGCAGATTCCATAAGACTCGCAATTTTAATTTCTGCAGAGTTGTTACAAGATGCAGATTTTAACCAAGAAGCAGTCAAAGGAATAAAGAACAAATTAGAAAGTATGCTAGATGAATGTTCAAAGTACAGATCCATCCACAATAGCAAACTTGAGCAAGAAGACACTTGGATAAAAAGCAAGATGGAACAGTTAATCTTCAAAACAACTGCCTCAATACAAAAAATGAGATTAAGAGAAGCATTGCATTTCATACTCTATGAATTTGAATCAGATCTTCAATGGTATATGAAACGAGCTTTAGCAAAGAAACGTGTTAACTTTTCTGGAATTGTACACGAAATATTTTCTATACGTGCGTCAATGATGTCACCGTTTGCTCCATATACATCAGAGGAAATGTGGTCAAGATTAGGAAATACCGGAATTGTGTCAAAATCTTCTTGGCCAACGTATCATGAGGAGATGATTAACTTTGAATCAATTCAATCCGAAAATCTACTAAAAAATACAGTTGAGGATATCAAGAATATAATCAAGGTTACAAAAATCATTCCAAAGAAAATAATAATCTACACACCTGCACAATGGAAAGTA
>JBGPGB010000109.1:0-5869 GCA_041483595.1 Nitrosotalea sp. | reverse complement strand
CCTTAATTCTCCTTTGATTTTAGGAAGTGTTGACAGTACCCTTATTCTAGCTAATCCAGCTTTCTTTAGATTTATTCTACAGTCAGATTGAGAAATTGCTTCACTTATCATTTCACTCAGATATGGTTCATGTCCTACTACAAGCACCACTGAATCTTGTTTCAACTTTGATAAGACAGAGTAAAATTCCAACTTATTCCCTTCAGGTTTCAAGGCGTCTAGTTCTTCAATTTTACCTCTGAATTTCAGAGATTTTGCTACAATCTCAGCGGTATTCTTGGCTCGCAATAGAGGGCTAGTAAAGATATGATCAAATTTCACTCCCAAGGTTTTCAGACCATTGGATAAATCTACAATCTCTTGTTGTCCTTTAGCTGTAAGTGATCTTTTAGAATCTCCAGGCAAGGGAGAACGTCTTCCTGCTTCACCATGTCGCAATACTAACAAATCCATTGACAAGTCACCAATTTTTCAGATAATTATGAGTTAAAGAACGTTTAGCACTACATTCCATCGTTTAGATTTGAAATGAAACGATATCTAAAATTCGACCATGATTTCATATATTTCATAGTGTTACGATTACTATATAGATTGTAGTCATTACTTCATACAATTCTACAGAACTAATGGTAGATGAGAAGAATTGGACAATAACAGTAAAACCTAAAATTGTCTTTGTTTCACAATGTAATTCAAGGTATGAAAATGGAATCTAGAGGTAAACTCATCATAGTTGAAGGTATAGACGGTTCAGGAAAATCAACCCAGCTTCACCTTTTAGAAAAGTGGCTCGCATACAAAGGTGTCAATGTTTTCAAGTCAGAATGGAATTCTTCTGAAATGGTAAAGGAGATCACGTCCAAGGGGAAAAAGAAAGGATTACTCACTCCAACCACTTTTAGCTTGTTGCACGCTACAGACTTTGCAGATAGGTATGAAAGAAATATTTCCCCATTACTAAGGGCAGGTTATTTTGTTTTAGCAGATAGATATGTTTACACGGCCTTTGCAAGAGATATAGTCAGAGGGTGCAATCCTGGATGGGTAAAGAAAGTTTATGATTTTGCACTCAAACCAGATGTTGCATTCTACTTTAAAGTTCCAGTAGATATTGCAGTTGACAGAATCCTCATAGGTAGACCTAAGCTAAAGTATTACGAAGCTGGAATGGATATGAACTTGAGTAATGATCCGTACGAAAGTTATAGAATTTTCCAAGGAAGAATAATTGAGCAGTATGATGCACTTGCAGAAAGTGAGGGATTTACCATAATAGATGGAACTCTAAACATTGAGGAACAGCAAAACATTGTAAGGAAAAAGATCATGCCACTCTTAGAGGACCGCAAGCCAACGAGGATAAGAATCAGGAGATAAGAAATGGTACGAGCTAAATACAAGAATCTTGGGAAGAGGACTGTGGAATTTTATGGCCAGGGCATAAAGAATCTACAAGATACAGAAATCAAGGGAAGGTTAATTGTAATTGAAGGTCCAGATGCATCAGGTCGAAGTACACAGATCCAGTCTATTACTACAAGATTGGAAGCAGACGGTCATGCCGTACTCAATACCGGCCTTAAAAGATCAGAACTTGTTGGCAAGGGGATATTGGAAGCAAAAGAAGATTACAACCTAGGAAGAAAAACTCTAGCATTATACTATGCGGCAGATTTTGCAGACCAATTTGAATACAAGATAATACCAGCATTACAAGCTGGTTATATCGTCCTTGCAGACAGATACATCTACACTCTCATAGCAAGAAATTTGGTAAGAGGGTTAGATAGAACTTGGTGCCACAATTTATACGGATTTGCCATAAAGCCAGATATTGTATTTTACTTGGATGTTGAACCATCAGTCTTGATACACAGAGTCTTCCAAAAGAATTCTACACTTGACTATTATGAATCAGGGGCAGACCTTGGGCTGTCAGATGACATGTACGAGTCATTTTTAATTTATCAAAAAAAAATATCATTAGAGTATCATGCGATGCAAAAAAGATATGGTCTAATACCCATTAACGGTAACAGAACTATGCTGGAAATTCACAATGACCTCCAGAAAAGAATCGACAGCTTTCTAAAACGTGTGGGTCATCAATAATTAGAAAACTAATCCCATGTGGATGTAAAAAATTTTATCAACATTCAAAAACTAAACTAGATATAATTTGAAGAGATAGTTATACAATAAGGTATGAATAGATTTTATTAAATTGGTTCATGTGAAGGTAAATCTTTAGCTATTTCCTCAGTTTTTTCCTGAGATTTGGTAGATATTACCTCCATCAGAGTAGTATACACAGCTTTTCCTTTTGAGATTGGGACTAGTATTTTTTTTAACTTTTTTAGATATTCAGATTTTTCATGGGTTTTCTTTGCATTCTTGTCTACAAAGGACATTAGATGTATAAACGAAGTACTATCTGTACCATCCTGAAATACTTTGTATTGGGTTGTTCCAGGCTCATTCTTTTTTACAGCTTCTATATATTCAGACAGAGCATCCTTTACTTTAGCAAGTTTTTTCTTTTTTACTTTGTATTGTACTATCATTGTAACTAGTTCCAAGATTATACTTACCTGAAAAACAAATAACAAACTACCAAATAAAAACTTGATCACTGAATTCCTTATGAAACTATGTAGGTATAATTTGAAGAATGACACCATAATCTCTTAGTACTATATTGATATCATAGACAATAACATTCTATACGGCTTATCCTTTTGAGCTACCAATCACATCTACATATCATGACAGTAGGATATTTTGACAGTGCTTTTGGATTTGACACATTTTGCAATGATATTACTAAACTAGATGAAAATATCGAGCTGGTTGCCGTCCTAAACCAGAAAGGAAGATCCGTAGAAATTAAAGTCAGAGAAGAAGGGATAGACAGAGATTTCACACCACTAAAGAGAGAGATGTTCTTCATGCAATGTGTTCTCCAGGCTTCAATGAATAGGGATCAAGATGATGAATTTGGCAGAATCAAGAGTTCAGTTTTTGAGAGGGAAAGATTTACAATATTTTCATTCGAGTTTTTCAACTATGTCATTTTAGTAGTTTCAAGACCCATCTTGTATCCAATGCATCTCAAGAGCAGTATTTCAGAGAAGATAGTCAATATCAAGAAAGTAGAATTGGTACAATAAGTCCACAAAATAAATAACTAATCATTTTATTTAATGTCACAGAATACTAATCATATTATTCAAAGGAAATTTCAGATTTTTTACATTTCTTGTATTACTTTAGTCTAGTTGAAGATTGTAGTTGTTCTAATATGACACGTACACAAACATTTCTTCATTTTCTATTGTTTGGTCACCCGATTTTGAGTCATTTTCATGTTTAAGTTCTCTTGGAATTTTATGTTCACAGGTGTAACATATGATCATTTAGTTTCCATACTTGAAAACCATTGATAAATAAGATGTAAGTGAAAATCATATTTACGTAAACTATCATAGTTTATCACATAATAAAATAAAAAGAGAGGGGGAAGATTTTATTAGAGTTTTGTTCCAGTCTTGTAATCCAACAAGAGTTTGGAATTATCACCGTCACCAAAGTTGAACATGTTGTTCAAGCTATGCGCCCTTTTGTCAAACGATGTTGGATCTGGTATTTGACCAACTTTCCAGTTGTCCTCGATGAACTTCAGAATTGAAGTCAGATCAGTTGTATCGTGGCTGACAAAGTTTGCTTTTGCAAATGGAGAAATTACAAGTAATGGTTGTCTTGGACCATAACCACATCTGTCGTTTTGGTTACCTGCAACTTTCTTTCCTCCACATGTTGAAGCAAAGTCATATACTGGGTCGTTTGAGTTATTGACAATCTTTGGCATTACATGGTCATAGAAACCATCAGAGTCGTCATAAGCAATGATTATTGCAGTACTTTTCCACTCTGGTGTTTTCATTAATGTATTTGTGGTATTAACCAAGAATGCTTGCTCGTCAATCGGATCTGAATATCCAGCATGGCCATCTTGTACTCTAGGAGCTTTTAGCAAGCTTACTGCTGGCATGTTTCCAGCCTTTACTGCTGCCCAAAAGTCGACTAGATCATATTGATGGTTTGCCTGGCCATTGTGTCCTATCTCAGCAACTGATGCTGGAGGGAGATGGTGTAGATTTGCAGTGGAGGCATAATACTCAAATGGCTCATGGTGTGCGCTATAATCGGCTAGGGTGTGACCATCCACAATGCTAAGTGTCTTTTGTTGACATTTTGCTGGCGAATTTGTGATAGGATTCCATGGAGTTGTTGGTTTGAATCCACCTTGGAACCATCCCCATGTGACGCCCTTATCATTGAGCAGATCACCAATATTCTTTCCAGACATTGTAACTAATCCATTTGCAGGATTAGAACAGTCATCAAATGCACCATCTGGATCTCCAATCACTGCGCCATTTGCTACTGCATCTGGGATATTTGCAGGACTTGCTCCACCAGTTTGGCCTGAAATTAAGTTGAGCATTCCAGGAGTGGACGGACCAAATGTAGTGCTAAATGAATTATCATTCATGGCATAGTGTTGTGCGTAGTTCCACAATGCTGTAACACTGTTTCCATCATAGTAACTCATGGTAAGATTGTTACTTGTTGGATTGGTGCCTGATGGACATGTTATTGTTCCATCAGCATTTTTCTGACCTACACCTACCTTCTGTACAAATTGATCAAGTAACCCTCCATCATATGCTTGCTGTTCTGGAAGATAGTCATGATTTTGATCACAGATGATCATTTCCTTTGCTCTACTCTGTCCATCATGCCCAGTTGCGAATGTGTTATCTAGACGGAATGGGTTTGCAGAGTTTGGATTGTTTGTAAGAAGTTTATGGTTCAAACCATTTGCATTTGGCGTATCCGGTGATGCAATGAATTTAGGCTCCCCAGCTGGGTTCTTTGCATTTGGATATGTTGCAAAATAGTGGTCATATGATACATTTTCCTGGAATATAACCACTACATGCTGAATTGGTGTGCTTGTAGATTGCACCCATGCAAAGCTTGAGCTGCTTAGCAAAAGAGATGCCATCATTAGTGCGGCGATTGTTGTTGTTATTATTTTCGTCATTAAGACAAGTACAGTCCTTGTTACACTTGACCATGACACAAATAGATTTTGTTGTACTACTTGGAAAACAATGTTAAAATAAATTTTGAATCCATTTACTCGATCTCATTGATCGTGTGAGAGACTATGTAAGAATAAATGGTCTATGTTACAATCGAAGAAACCATAGTAAATACTTAGATAAAGATAGGTACTCTGTAGATCGGTCTACAGATATTCCTTTACATGTCAATGTTTTCTGGATTTTTGTAGACCCTCCCCGCAATTACAAGTTTTATTTCTTTTAGATGACAATTTGTGAAATGCGATTTGGTTGGACCTTGTTTTGATTATGTTAGAATTTGATTTGATTCCTTTTGCAGGATTATTTTCCTAGTGTTATTGTATCAAGAGTTGAATGAATTTTTCCCTGCTTAATTTTGTCATTCCATTTTTTTACTTTATCAAGCTTTTCTTAATCTCCAATTATTTTTGTAATCAAAACCCATTGTTTGACCCACCACCTTTGTCTGAGTCAATCCAACATGTTTCACTTGAAGCATCAAACGAATTTCGCATAGGTTTCCACGCTGGTAACCATAATGTCAATTAATAAAAAACCAATAACAGATTAATATCAAAATAAAATTAGACAATAACTATCGTTAGCAGTTTTTTTGAATAAAAAGGAAAAGGGGGAAAGTTAGTTGTTTGGTTGACTAGTCTATGCTACGTTGATTGTAGTACTCAATGGTGCCGACAGTGCGTTTGGATTAT
>JBGPGB010000108.1:0-5928 GCA_041483595.1 Nitrosotalea sp. | reverse complement strand
CCCAGCACTTTGCATGAAAAAGTCCATTGGGCCAATGAGTCTACAACCTGGAGACAAAGCAATTGTGTACTTTAAGGTACCACAAAATGTACTGACAACAATAGATGCAGGTTCATCTGCAAGTGTTGGATTGTATGCAGGAAATGTAGGCGCACCAGTAACAGTAACTGTGCAAAGCAAATAGGAGACAGAAAAATGTCCCTTCCCTCCTTTTTCAATTTTGGTGTTTAAAAACATGGTAGACAAAAAATCAAAAAACACATCTGAAAATTTTCTGACTACGGAATTTATTGATGAAAATCAATCTAGGCTACCTGAAGGTTTTGAAATTATCAAAACGTACCCTCTTAATCCGCCGTTTAGCTACGTCAATATTTTACATAATAAAGAAAAATCAAGCTATCTGTATTATGTAGATGAACTGAAACTTAATCGTGTGGAAACTGAATTATTTGAAACCATGTATAGGACAATAGAAGAAAGTCTAGAATCCCCTTCTACATCTGGCAGTGCAACTTTTGACGAGCATCTAGATTTGATTATCAAGGAAAATGAGAAAATATTTTTAAATAATTCTAGTCTGAGTATGGAAAAAGTAAAATATTATCTAAAGAGAGACATCAACGGTTTTGGCATACTAGATCCTTTAATGCATGATGTAAGCATAGAAGATGTAAGTTGTAGTGGAGCTGACCAGCCACTCTATGTCTGGCACAGAAACTATGATAGCATTCCAACAAATGTGCAATTCAAGTCGGACGAAAAATTAAACGCATTTGTATCTAGAATAGTTTTTAGAGCAGGTAAACATGTGAGTTCAGCATTTCCAATCACCGACTTGGCACTACAAGGAAATCACAGAATATCGGTCTTGTATCAAAAGGAAGTAACTCCAAAGGGATCAAGCTTTACCATTAGAAAATTCAAGGAGGATCCTTATACTGTTATAGATTTGATAAAGTTTGGAACCATAAGCCTCTCAATTGCTGCATATCTATGGTTACTTGTAGAGGCAAAATTGTCTTTTATTATAATTGGGTCTACCGGAAGCGGTAAGACTACATTGCTTAATGCCATTACTGGCCTTGTTCATCCTGATTACAAAATATTCTCTGTTGAAGATGTTGCTGAAATCAACATACATCATGAAAACTGGTTCACACTAATTTCAAGAAGCGGGTTTGGTTCTAGTGGAGAGGGAGAAATAGGATTGTATGATCTGATTAAAGCAGGTGTGAGACATAGGCCTGACTATATCGTCGTTGGAGAAATTAGGGGCTCTGAAGCATATGTAATGTTCCAAGCTATGGCAACAGGACACGGTGGCCTGTGTACCATGCACGCAGACAGTCTAGAATCTGCAGTAAAAAGACTACAACAGAAACCGATGGATATTCCACCAGCTTACATTTCTCTTATGAACTGCGCATTGGTTGTAAAGAGAGTAAAAGAAAATTCCACCGGACAGAGCAGTAGAAGAGTAATTACAGTTTCAGAGATTAAGGATGCAGATGATGCACACTCTGCATTTTCATGGAACCCCCGGTCTGATGTTTTTAATGAGAATTTGGATGAGAGTTTTCTTCTCAAAAAAATATCTGAAGCTACGGGAAAAGATCATACCGAACTACTTGAAGAGCATAAAAGAAGAATACACATATTGAAATGGATGATAGAACATGAAATTCGCGATTACAAAAAAGTATCTGACATTGTAGGAAAGTACTATCGAGATCCAAACTCAATTCTAAGTGAATTGGAGGTATAATTTTTTATGCTATCATTAAAAAAAATCAATCAGGCCGAATATGAAAAAAAGCAATCAGGGAAGATAGAGAAGGAGCTTCCATATTTTATTACTATTATAGCGTTACTGGCGAGCAGTGGCTTTGGCCCTTATACCATGTTGCAAAAGGTAAAAGATATTGCCTTACTTCCGATTATCCGTGCAGAAACTGTAAAGATTCTTAAACGAATTGATATGCTAGGAATAGACCCTCTTACTGCTCTTAATGATTCTAAAGATAAACCATCGTCAAGGGCGTTGGGTGAATTTCTAAGTGGATATGTTTCTGCCATTCAAAGTGGAGGAAACGTGGTAAATTATTTGAAGACTAAAATGCAGAGTGCTTTTGAAAGATTCGAAAATGTAGAAAAACAGGCTGTTGAAAAAGTAAACGGCATCATTCATGCATGGTTGACTATACAGATTGTAGTGCTTGCAGTTTTTATATTGATAGCAGCAGTGGGCTCTAACCCGATAGGAGGTAATGGCGGAAAACCTTCTGAACCACCATACATGCTTTTGATGTTTGCGCCTGTCATGTCTGTGATATTTATGAAACTTGTTAAAAATATGGTAAGCTCTAACATTCCAGAAATCCCGACAAAAGAAATTGTAAAATTTGGAGTTCCGATTGTTGCAGTTGCAGCAGTACTGATAATCAGTAATGTATTTTCAAGCATGCACATTAATCCTTACATTTTGGGTATTGCGCTTATTGCCGCATCAATTAAACCAGCTTTGAAGTTCCAAAAAATCTATAGTTTGAATCTTGATGCAGAGTCTGCAACCCCCCAAATTCTCAGAGATATAACGGAAGCACGAAAAGCTGGGATGGGTCCAGAAAAATGTATTGTACGAGCATGCAAGAGAAAAGACTACAAGTCGTTTAACAAAATAGCTAATTCGATTTCTAGCAGACTAGAGTGGGGAGTTTCTATGAATAATCTCTATAATGTACTACAGAACGAAATCAAGAATTTCCAAGTCCTTATTTCATTTAGAATATTGTTTGAGATAGTTACATCAGGGGGAGGTAATGTGACAACTCTTGACTCTCTTGCAGATACAAGTGAGCGAGTTTACAATATTCAGAAAAACAAGCGTGAAAGTCTAAAGCCGTATGTCATAGTAGGTTTTATGTTGATTACAATTACTGGTTTTACCACTCTTATGACAATAGATTCTTTTTCAACAGTTAGCGAACAAAGAAATCTAGGACACTCTGACAAAAACGCGATAAACTATGCTCCGTTTATAGAATTTGTATCAATTGCAGTTGTGGCGCAAGCGTGGCTTGCAGGTCTCTTTATTGGAAAAGTGACAAATGGAGCATATTCAGGAGGTTTTATGCTATCCATAATGCTTACCGCCGTTACCATGGGAGCAATAGCTATAATCCAACTTCATTTATTTAGTATCAATTCTCTCTTTGGTTCATCATCATAGTCTGTCCTGAAAAATGTCATACCGTCTCTTATATTCCGATAAAGGAGATTTGATGTTACTTTGAAATCAGTATCCACGATGATGGTTATATGGTCTATGCCGGCTATAATTGCTGCAATATTCTTATTCTCAAATTACGCATATGCTGATAATCCTGGGCAATTAGGAATGAAAATGATTCCTGGAACGATAACTCAAGATACTGAGGGTCTAATTCAGGTCTATTCAAAAACAGGAGGGATTGTTGATAATCTGGCAGCTACATCATACGATCCATCCATAGTTCAAATTACTGGAATGGATCAAGACAAATCTCATTATCTATATCTTGTCAAGATTAAGACTCTAAAATCTGGAGATACAAAGATTGCATTTGCAGCACCAGGTTTTTCAGGAGAGGAATTTCCGATAGATGTTACCAATAATACAAGCATTGCCTCAAAACTTCTAATAAAAACCACTCCGACCACATTTGGTACAAATGGTCCTACGCATGGATATTTTTCAGTAGAAACTGTCAACCAAAATGGCTTTCCAACTGTAGTATCATCGGATACTCCAATTGGCATAACCTCCTCTGATGTAAATATCGTTTCTCTGAAAAATACTCAAGTTGTTATCAAAAAAGGTTCATACTTTATCACTGGAGAATTTGATGTAAATCAACATGGTTCTGCACAAATATCTGCCTCTTCTCCAACTATGCAGACTGTTTCTAGTTTAGTTACTGTTAATACTGTAAATTCACAAGAGACCTTACAAGTTTATGTTTATCCTCCAGCAATCAACTCTGCCAAAGCTGCCACAGTGTATGCCATAATTCAATTGCATGACTCTAGCGGAAACCCAATCCTTGCAAAAGAAGATATCCCAGTTGCAATTCATGTGGCAAATTCTACAGGTACTGGAAGTGTAAACACAAGTGGAAATACCTACTATGTCCAAGTAAACGAGACGCCTGTTATCAAAAAGGGTTCTTATTGGGCTCAAGTCCCAGTGGAACTTACTTCTGGAACAGTCAACAAGTTCGATGTTACAGTATCCGCAAAAGGTTATTTGTCTTCTATTTCCAATTTTACTAGTTTTAAGAATGCAACCCTTTACGATGATAAATCTGTCAAGATAGACACTTTTCCCATTCTTGCAACTGGTGAAAGAGAACTGATTGGTATAGCTCACATCCAGGATGTCAATGGACTTTACTTGCTTGCTCCAAAGGACTTGCATGTTAGAATTGACTCTTCTGATCTGTCTACTGTATCAGTAGAAGACGTCGCCTTCGACTTGGGCTCTGAATCCGCCCCTATATATGCAAAGGTTGGAAACATTGTAAACCCTGTAAAGCTCCATGTCATAACTTCAACACCGCAAACAGTTGTTCCTATAATATCTTCTAAAAATGAAGACTTGATAACACTTGTGGGAGAACCGCTTATACCAAAAGTATTGTCTAATTCTGTATTTCCACTTTCATTATATTTTACAAATCAAGGTATGAGTGCTTTTCCAAAATCTTCGTTTGATGTACAAATATCGCCAACAGATGTGATTCAAGCAGCGCCTCTCTCATTCAAAAACTACTCGTCTATACAAATAGCTAGTGAAACCATGTTACAATATTCTGGATACCACACTAAAGCCCTACCAACAGATGCGTCTATACAAATAACTGATGCAACCTTGTTACAAGATGGCACCCAAACCATTTCATTAACGGGCTCTACAGCATATGTTGCATCTTCTACAATTGATGCACTCTCATCTCATGCAAAGTCTATAAGTCTAGATTTTCCAGATGCACTGGTTTCTAATGTTCACAGTGTATTTTCAGTTGAACTTTTAGATGACCAAAAATTTCCTGTTTATGCAGATCATGACATAACTGTCAAACTAGTGTCTAACGACCCATCGATAATAGATCTTCCTGATGTACAAATAAAAAAAGGCACCTATTATACAACATTTAACGCACAAGCAAAAAAGGCTGGATCTGCTGACCTCTCAATACTTGCTGACGCAATTCCGTTATCAAAGTTTACTTTATCTGTCGTGAGTTTCACACCAAATATTTCAATCCAATCTCCTGACTTTGCTGCACCTACTTTACCATTTGTTGCAACAATAACTGCGATGAACAAGCAACAAGCTCCACTGGAAGGATTATCTGTAAATTGGAGTGCGGATGGAGCCACAATTCAGAAAATGAATTCTACTACTAGTTTAGATGGTACAGCTACTGCAACATTCCTTGCCTCTAATCCAGGTACTATACACATAACAGCCAAAGTCTCTGGAGGTTCAGAGGGGGATACCGTGGTGACTAAAGATGTAACAGTTAATCCGCCATTATCAGCCGTAAATGGATCACCCCAACAAGAAAGTAACAAGTCCTTTTCAATAATGGGCATCTCTCCAATACTTTTGATTATTCCTGTGATAGCAGGAGTAATCGGACTCTTGTTTTTCAAAAAGAGGGATCTGTTTGAACGGATTACCGGAAGGATTGACATTGGCGACGAGATGGCTGCAATGAAACAAAAAATAATGAATCTAAGGCAATCTGATTGATTTTCTCATCGATGGTCTAATTTTTAAAATATGCGCCAAGAAGGATTTTCCTACAATTTCATTACGGCTGAGCATGAATAATGAGAAAAAACCCTCAAAAAAGGTCATTATAGTTGAAACTGGATTTT
>JBGPGB010000107.1:0-5936 GCA_041483595.1 Nitrosotalea sp. | reverse complement strand
TAGCTCGTTAGGATCTATTCTTATGCAATTAGTACCTATGGGTTTTAGGCCAGTGAAATTAACAGTTCCTTGTGGAACCTTACCTTCCTTTTGTAGGGACTCTAACTTTTCTGTAAATGATTTTTTGTGCCCATCACATGTCACGCCAACCATATATTCTCCATCTTTTGACTTTACAGAAATTACAAATTCAGGTGGCATTTGGCAATCTTGTCCCTTTTTTCTAATAGAGCAATGTTCTGGAAACACAGATTTGTTTTTTGATTTCAGAATATTAATCTTGATTGATGTAAAATAATAGAATGTCCCATGATAATGATAAATGTAGTACTTATCTAGTATGAGATAATCTAACAAAGTTATTTTTTCACAATACTCAGGTAATAGTCTCAAAATCCCAGATGGAGTCAGTTTTTCGTGTTTTATATTGTAATAATCCCTTTTCCTGTAGAGATTTCACTACATATGCAGAATAAGCAGGAGCCCCCGTTGCTCCAGGAGAATTGTAATTTAGAATATGATATGAATTTGGGCCCTCAAGTTCTAACACATCAGGTAAGAATTTTCCTTGAGGGGTTATGATAGGAGTTCTAATTCCAGCAGTTCCTCGTTCTGAGAAAAATTCCGGTTTTATCTTTGGCATAAATTCTTGTATACGTTCTATCATGACAGTTTTGGACAATGAGCTTAACCATTCCTTTGCTACCAAATTCATAAATTCTGGATTGAGTAGCAATTTTCTTGTACTGCCTGTTACTACCTCTGTGAGTTTAGAAATGAATGTTTCAATATTTCCTACATAACCAGAATAAGTTTCAGGACTTGGAACAGGAACTGCGTTTGGTCCTACCTCACTTTTGCCATCAGCCCTGAGAATCCAGTGTGGATCAAGAAATGGAAAATCTGGATAGTTTGGAACAGAGTAAATATTGGTCGTGACTAGATTAGTGTATTCATCATTTGCAATCCAATATTCCCCTCGAAAGTGAAGGCTGGAGTAATCATTTGCCAATCCAAACTTTTTTGCAACATCAAGTGAGTGACCACCTGCACAGTTTATGACAAGTTTTGAAATTATTCTTTCTTTATTTTGAAATGTGAGTATAGTACAATCATCAAGGTCCTCAGCTGATTCTAGTTGTCTATTGAGAAAAAATATAGTTCCATTTCGTTGTGATTCTTCTTTTAATTTTCGTGTAAATTTTCCATAATCAACCACTGCATCAGTTTTACAATAAATCGCAGAGTGACATTTAATGTTTGGTTCCCTTTGTATGACTTCACTACTGCTTAACAGTTCAATATTTTTCTCTGACATTCCATTTCTTGGCCCCCAATTCATATACTTTTCAAGAATCTTGTGTTGAGTCTCATCAAGCGCAACTTCTATAGTACCTACCATCTTCCATGGTAATCCTTTTTTTTCAGCAAATATTTTCCACATATCATGAGAAAGAAATGCGGCTTTTGCAAGCTTGGCCTTTTTGTTGGGATTGAGATAGAATGGAGAATGTACTACTCCTGTGTTACGGCTGCTTGTATGCATGCTGACGTCTGATTCTTTTTCAATTACCACAACTTTTGCATCGTATAAATTTGAAATCCAATAGGAAATAGAAGTTCCAAGTAATCCTCCACCAATTATTGCTACATCATATTTTTCCAATGATGTGAAAACTATAAGGTATGATTAATGGATTTGTAAAAGGCGCCGGGAGAGAGATTTGAACTCTCGAACCCTTGCGAGTACGCGCTTTATGGTATACTAATTTCCAGGCGCGCGCCCTACCAGGCTAGGCGACCCCGGCATCATTTCGCCAATTCAATTTCGTTGTGAAACCGACTATATATTACTGTAAGAGTTGATTATTTCACAAATTTCTTTCTGTAAATACCAGCAACTATTCCAGAACCTACGAAGGGTGTAGTCCAGTGCAACCACAGATCATCAAGATAACCATATAATATCGCAGGTGCCAAAGACCTAGCAGGATTCATTGAAGCACCTGAAACAAATGCCAGAAGGAATATGTTGAGGTCCACCATTCCACCTATCACAGTTCCACCAAGAGTAAAATACGAACTTACTAGTAAAGGACAAGAACTTGTAGAATCCATGATAGATCTTCTACAATGGATGAAAAAGTGGTCAAAATCAAAAAAGGCATTGTATGAAACTAAAATTGATTGGTTTGCTATTTTATAAAAAGACTACTTCAGGATATTTATGGTAACAGATTTTTTCAATATATTTCCTGCATCAAGAGATGTACTTGAAACTATCTCATAACGCCCCGGATATATTTTGCTTCCATCAATCTTTGTCTGATCCCAAACAAATTTCTTTTCTTCTTTTGGACCTAGTTTAGAAGTTACCTGTGCAGATATTGGAGAATAAACAATGGCACCGTCAAGTCTTGTAACCTTCAATCCATAAGACGAATCTGTAAATGTAAGCTGTAACGTTCCTGAATTTATTATTCTGATATGAACCGATTCACCAAGATGATAATTTATTTTTTCTGGAATAATGGTGAGAGAAGGTCCATTTTCATAAACCAAGGTTGGAATATGATTTGCAACCTGCGAGAGATAAGTTCCTAACAATCCAGCAGATATTAGTCCTACGAGAAAAAATATTGCTGCACCTTTTGGGATCAACTTTGAAAATTTGATTTGATTCCTTTTTAATTGTTAACTACGGCCTTTGATCTCCAACTTTTTGGATATGTGTTTGGAGCCATAATAATTCTCTTAATCTTAAAGGCAAAACCCTTAGTATTTTCAATAATTTCATCCTCGGTTAGAGTTGCTTCTGCAAGAGCCACAACTTCTCCTTTTTGTGTGTATATTGCAACAAAATCTCCTCGTTTAAGTCCAGGCGATATCTCAAGAATACCAGGTATCGCAAGTTGAGCCCCATGGCAAAGAGCATCTACCGCTGAATCTCTTATTATCACTGACTTTATTTCGCTTAGAGTAAATTCTATCGGCATGATTATTCGCCTAAGTTTTTTGTCATCTCCATTTTCCTTCCACAAAGCATAGGCATCAACAAGATCATGGATTTTTACCAGATTAGAATCCTCATTGAAGTGCCCCACTCTACTTCTTCTAAGTTCAATCATTGTTGCACCCTCAGCAAGAATCTCTCCCATGTCATAGAAAATTTTCCGCACATAAGTTCCAGCTTCACACAGAATTCGAAGAAGTAGTAATCTTTCCTTTTGTTCTATGACTTCAATTTCATACACATGTCTGATTCTGGTTTGTCTAGATACAGCGGATCTCTGAGGTGGTTTTTGGAAGATTTTACCAGTGAGTTGTTTTAGCACATCAGCCAATTTTTCTTTTGGTGGAAGTGTATGCAGTCTTCCAAGAGCATGATATTCTTTTGGTCCAAGTAATAAAACTATGAGTGCTTTTGTTGCTTCTCCCAATCCTATTGGTAAAAGTCCAGAAACTTGTGGATCAAGTGTTCCGCTGTGACCTGCTTTTGGGATATGTAATATTTTCTTTACCCAGGCTACTGTTTCATGACTTGTTGGACCATTTGGCTTGTCCAACAAAAGAAACCCATAGCTGAGAAGCTGTTCAATTGATCTCTTGTCATAATACGTACCATATACATCATTTGTGATATCTTGGTCGATTACTCTAAGATTTTGTAATTGTTTGAGTGTCATAGTATTTTTTCACCGCATTTTTTGCTTGTTCAAGAACTTGCGCAGGTCCAAGATCATCTGTATTTATTATTTTATT
The DNA here is from genome assembly GCA_041483595.1 of Nitrosotalea sp. Lineage (GTDB taxonomy): Archaea > Thermoproteota > Nitrososphaeria > Nitrososphaerales > Nitrosopumilaceae > Nitrosotalea. The sequence continues at coordinate 2,174 of JBGPGB010000107.1, read as the reverse complement.
AAAGACCGAGAGATCTTCTCCAAAATTAAAACCATAAAGCTTTTTGTATAATTTTTTATTTTCGTCATATCTCTTTTGTACTATTTCAAGAGCCTCTTGTATTGATATGTTATCTCTCATGGTCATTCTTTTAGCGCTATTTTCATGTGAACCTGCAAGCCAAATTTTTATTCCGTCCTGAACTAACCAAGGTAAAGTATAGCTTGTTATGATTACATCTTCAGTTAGAAATATTTTTTTTAGTTTTTCATCAACCTCGTTATCAAATTCTGAATTTCCTTTTCTTATATTAAGAAAACTCATTCCATCTTCTGTGTCCCAGAAATCATCTCTATCAATTTCGAAGCCTTGATCTTTGGCCAGTTCTTTTAATACATCTCCCCCACTCAGATATTTTAAGCTGAATTCCTCTCCTAGTCCTTTTGCTATTGTAGTCTTTCCAATGGCTGGTGGACCAGAAACTATTACTGAGCGGAGCAATTTAGCTTGTATCCATTGTAGTTTTTGTAACTCTCATTATGATACCACTAAAGGCAGCAGAAGAAAGGAAGTACCACGCCCAGAAATATAATTCGTTTACATGATGACACACACTAGGATGACCCGGTAGTTGAGATTCTGCCACTTTTGCTGCAGTACAAGTTAATTCAAAAAATCCTCCAGGGATGAAGTTTAATGATATTGGTGAAATAGCTACAGTATAAGAAAAAAGTGGTGGAAGTACAAAATAGAATACTAGGATCAAAGGAAGAAACGTAATCATCATTGGTCTCATATTCATCTGCATAATTTCCATGTTCATTTTGTTCATGTATGCAGATTTCTTGTTAAGTTCTGCGGTTTTTTCCTGATCTTTTGATTTAAAAGCAGCCATTCTTTCCTTTTGCCAAGCCCTTGTTTCTTTTAGCAATCTTTTCACTTTATCTTGGTCAACCATCTTTCTTTTTATCAATGCATTAAGTAGGTTGAGACCTATAGAGATAGACATTATCCCAAAAGCAGAAGCGATCATTCCCTTCACTAACGGATTTGCACTTCCCAATGGACCCTGACGTATACCAGGTATCTGAAGCGCTATTGAATTTATGAAATCAAAAAATATGCTATGCTCCATTGTTAAACCCCATTGCACTTAGGATACCTCGTGCCGCTTCATCAACCTTACCTTCTGTGTTAAGAACCATCTTAATTGGAGAGCCACAAAGTATTGAGCAAGTAGACAACATTGCACTTGTAACATCAAGTTCCTTTTTTATAGTATCAATTGATACTATATCTCTAGTCCTAGAAGTATCTGTCATTCTACGATTATAGATCTCTTCAGGCCTTGCGGTTATCATAATAAAACTATCAGGATTTAGAATCTCTAAGACATTATGTGGGAGTCCAGGATAGAAACCTTCTTTGGTGGAGATAAATGCATGGGTATCCACAATCACTACATCATCTGCAATAGAGGCTATTGTTTTTGCTGCCATTGATTGCAATTCTCGTTGTTCCTTAACAGAAAGTTTTCTCAGATCATCTCTGCTCTTAACTCCTTTTTTTTTAGCCTCATCAAACATCACGGTTCCAAAAATCGAGACGCTTACTCTAACATTTTTTTCTTTTAACAATTCTACTACTCGTGATACAACTGTGGTTTTTCCAACACCTGGAATTCCTACAATTATTACGCGATTACTTTCTGCCAAGCAATGCACCCAGCGCAGGCATTACTTCTTCGACTTTCTCTCGAACAAGTAAATTGTAATAGTTAATCAGAATATCAACTGTCAACAACATTCCTGTTCCTGAGCCAAATGTTCCAAGTACATCAGAAGTACCAGCCAATAACCCCAGTATGATAGAACCAATTATAGTAACAGATGGAATGTATTTTTGAAGTAAATTTTCTACTGGTTGATTTGAACGTCTGAAACCTGGAATCTGGACGTCAGCATCAAGTAGGTTTTTGGCTGCACTCTTTGCAGAAAGACCTCCAAGCTCAATCCATAATCTGCCAAATAGAACTACGATTCCAACCATGAATAGAATATACAAAACAGCTCTCATTGGATCTAATGCGACTATATCCAGACCACGCGGTGCAGTAACATAGTAAAGTATACCACCTGTGGGTGTGGATGGCGACGTAGGATCAAACATTCCCAAGAAATTCAGGAATGGATTTG
>JBGPGB010000106.1:0-5961 GCA_041483595.1 Nitrosotalea sp. | reverse complement strand
TCCAAAACCACAACCAAGACCAGCAGCTTCAGGTCCAACTCATGGTACACTCCCAGCAGGAATGAAACCAGCTGAATCTCCAAAACCAGAGCCAAAACCACAACCAAGACCAGCAGCTTCAGGTCCAACTCATGGTACACTACCAGCAGGATTCAAACCAGCCGAATCTCCAAAACCAACATCAGCACCAGAACCAGCAACAACTGGTGCAGAACCAACAGGAGAAGTAGCACCTGCTTATGCTAAGATTAGCTCAACAGGATATACTGGTAACAAGTATTTCGCAACAAGAAAGAGATTATCATATCATCCGGCAGATAAACAGTTCACTGGCAGTGCAACTATAACTACAACAACTGCTACACCACCAGCTCCAAAACCAAAATCTACAATCCGTGGTACACTTCCTGCAGGATTCAAACCCTAGTTCTTAAATGCGTCTAGCACTTCTTGTGCATGTCCTGTAGGTTTTACTTTTTCAAAAACCTTTAATATTTTTCCTTTTTCATCAACAAGAAAAGTTGTTCTGTTTACTCCCATGTATTCACGGCCCATAAACTGCTTCTTTCCCCAAACACCAAATTTCTTTGCTACTTCTTTTTCAGTGTCTGCAAGCAATATGAAAGGCACTTTCATTTTTTCGCCAAACTTTTTGTGAGATTCTTCATCATCAGGACTAATCCCAATTATTTCAATTCCAGCAGTCTTGAATTTCTTGTAATCTTGTGCAAACTCGGAGGCTTCTGTGGTACATCCAGGAGTGAAATCCTTTGGATAAAAATATACGACATATTTCTTGCCTTTGAGATCTGATTTTTTCACAGTCTTACCTTCTGCATCTTTTAGGGCAAAATCTGGAACTGGATCTCCCACTAACAACATCTAACAAATGAATTAAACGATCCCTACTTATTTTTTGCTTACTGGATTCGAATGTTTTATATTGTATATTCAGAGGTCAGAGTGATCAATGGTTAATCCACGTGCTTGGCTTGCAGAAGCAATAGGTACATACTGTCTTGTCTTCTTTGGACCTTTGGCAATTGCTCTGTCATTGGGAAGTTTTAGCAAAACTTCTGTTTTAGATATTCAAGATCTTATTGTGATTGCTCTTGCACATGGTGCTGCTATTGGATTAATGGTCTATGCATTTGGGCATGTTTCTGGGGCTCACTTTAATCCTGCTGTTACTATAGCTATGCTAGTAACTAAAAGAATTAGCATTAAAGAAGCCATCCCTTATATTTTATCTCAAATAATTGGCGCAATTGTTGCAGCTGCCTCACTTAAAGCAATAATTCCTGATCTTGGAAGTAAAGTAAATTTTGGTACTCAGCCTGGACCCAGTGATCTTTTACACCAAAGCGTTGTATCCGGGTTTGCAGTAGAAGCCATTTTGACATTCTTCTTGGTTACCGTAATTTTCATGACGGCAGTTCACAAAAAAGCACCGGCAGGAATGTATGGTCTTGCCATTGGTGGAATGATCTTCTTGATACATCTAGTAGGTGTACCATTGACTGGAGCAAGTGTTAATCCGGCAAGAACTTTGGGACCTGCAATAATATCAGGATACTGGACCAATCATCTGATGTACTGGGCAGGTCCAATCGTAGGTGCGGTAATTGCTGGATTGATAATGAACTACATCTTTGTCAAAAAGGCTGAAAACGAAATCGCCTAAAATTTTTCATGTTTTTGAAATGTATTATAACAGGCAATTACTGAATTTTAATTGTGGACCCGTAGCATAGCTTGGATAGTGCGGACGCTTGCGGAGCGTCAGGTCGTGGGTTCGAATCCCCCCGGGCCCGTTGAATTTTATTTCTAAGATGTTACTTGCTGAAATTATTGCAAGATACTAACTAGATCTATTGGGTCACACCAAATCACGTTCAAAATAAATAGATGTTAGTAATTTCATTACCTAATTTTATATACCAAATAACTGTAATGTCATCATGGCACAAAGACAAGACTATAACATCATGATCAAAAAAGATGGCAAATTTTATGTCGGATATTGTCTTGAAATTCCTCAAGCAAGAGGGCAAGGAAATACCAAAGCCGAGGCAGTACAAGACACCAAGCAAGCCATCAAGATTTGCAAATCATATCTTGAGAGCAAAAAGAAAAGTTCTGCTTCTAAACTGGTAACTGTTTCAGTTTGAGTCTACCTGTACTCGGATGGAAAGAAGTTCTTAAAGTATTAAGAAAAAAGGGATTTTATCCAACAAGGCAATCTGGTAGTCACATCATAGTGGAAAATGGACAGGGTTTGTGGACATCAGTCCCACGAAAGTCTGAATTAGGAAAAGGCCTGTTGTTACAAATAATATCCGATTGTGGTCTGACTAAAAAAGAATTTCTTGAGTTGTTATAATCCAGACTAGAATGATGCAAAAATAATTTTATCAATAATGCGGAGGGAATGCAATTACAATTGTAAAATCATAATGTTTTTACAATATCAAAGGGAGAAATTACCAGGATATCCTGGTATTGTAGCGAACATGACTGCCGTAGTAGTAGAAAATACTATGGCGCCCATTACAAGAAATATGACTTGCATTTTTTTGGAAGCAAAAACTCTTCCAATTCCAACAAGGAATGAAACGCTGGCATACATGGCTGTAAAGAAAACATAGTTTGAAGCAATAGAACTCATATTATCCGCATTTTGAGATTTTTCATCGGCTATTTGTAAAAAGTTGTTTACCTTGTCAGAGTCTAGTGAAAGCATGTATTCTGACATGTTAAATGGCGTGGTGGATTTTTCTCTCGTATTGTTAAAAGGATTAGTCTTAAGCCATGCATCAAAAGCAACTTTCATTTCTGGTCGAAAACTGTTCTTGTAATAATCGATTAATTTTTGATCGTGATTAGATACCGCATAAAGGTATCCATTGAATGCAATTACATCAATCAGGCTAGACTGTCTTTCTTTTAATTCAGCCGTTGTAAATTCACGATGTGCGGTATTTGCTGCTTTTAATTCAAATGTCAATGCACTACTCCATAACTCGTGCTGATATCCACACCAAGCTGTTATAACAACTGTTAAACCAAGTATGGCAGCATAAGCAAGATCTATTTTGTCTAATTTATGATTCTTAACATCTGATGACATTTTATATAATTCACAGTATTCAAAAGATGATTCAAGTTAAAAGTTGCTAAATTATTAGACAATTTGTGAACTGTAACATATTTACCATAATGAATTTTGACTGTTCACGAATGAACTAGTTTGATGCCCTTATGGTGTTTTAATTCTAGTTCAACGTCAACTGCATTTTTTGATGATTTTACGCACAAAGTGGAACCTAAAATAGTAGATTATAGACGCTAATCCCCTCGGTCTCGTACTTTTTTCTAATCTCAAGATAACTTAATTTCAATCAAATCCATTAAATCAAAATCACTCGATTTATCTTTATGCCTACTTGTAAGGAATGTAATACTGTCTTTTACTCTAATGATGGTCTTGAGGTACATTTGATACGTGCTCACAAAAAGAGCATGATGGATAACTTTTCAAAGTAATTGGTATGGAGTTTTGTTCATAATTGTAATACCGAATCAAAGTATGTTCTGATCTAGTATTTCTTAGAATCATTCCAAAGATGGTAAGAAGATTTTAAAGATTGGACCTTAAGACCAAAAACGACTAGTATTTTGGTGACAGCTCCAACTGATGTGATTTTCCAGTAATAGTATTTAGATCATGCTCATAAATCATACGTGTACCCTTTAAACAAATTTTCTAATAATCATTCCTTTTGGATAGGAAAATTAACTAATGTTCGCAAGAAGAAAATGAAAACTCTACACCTTTCAATAGTCAAGATTGGTATTGATGTATGATATGCACACATCATCTTACCCTAATCTCTATGTGGTTGCCCTCTGTAGTGTAATAGAGATTTTGGTATGGATAATGCATTGTGTTATACCTTGATAGACTTCCGTCAAATGCAGATACTACATGTGTAGAGTTGTAAAGGTCAACAAGCCGTTTTCCAAGATTCAAATCAAAATGAAAATGTGGATCTGACACAAACACAACCTTTGGGTAGAGGGGTGATGATAGAGCATAATAGTAAACCCATACATTCTTTTTGTAAAAGACATCATCAAGTATCCATGAATATGCAGGGCCTGCAAGGATCAGTGCATTGCTGGTATACTTGGTGTCATTTACTACATAAGATATGGCAGAGTATTGTGCCGATGTCATGTCGGTAGTAATAATCTGAACAAGGTTTGCCATGCCAAAGATACTGATTCCCAAAATTACAATGATCATGCACATCTTTGCAATTTGTTTTTTTGGTATCTTTTCGGATAATTTTACTATCAATACTCCTGCAGCAATACACATCACGGGTATGACAGGAATCCAGTAAAAATACTGGTTATAGCCTATCAAATACAGGAAAATCACAAAAGGGATAAACCATGCAAGGATGAAATAGTCTTTTCTAATTGCAACAAAAACCAAAGCAGCTACCGCAAGCCAAAACAATACCGGGTCCATCTGCACAAATGTTTTAGAGATAGTATACAGGTCTGCGCCACCTACCCTGTGTGTCTGGTAATAGAACACATCATGTATCCAGTTGGAAAGATTTCCTGATTCTATGCTTTGAGCAGGCCATGCAAGTGGGATCATGATTACCGGTATGAGCCACAATCCAAGTATCTTGAACCGCTTGCGGTTGTAGAAAAAAACAAGACTGCCAACAAGTGGCATTATGGTAAAAGCTGGTATTTTTGTAAATATTGCAAGTCCAAGGCAGGCACCTGATAACAAAACTAGAAGTGTATTATGCTTGGAATCCTTTGAATACAGAGCTAACAATACCGATAACAAAAGAAAAGGCAACAGAATCGAATCTAGTAATATCCTTCTGAAGATCCATGTTATCGGCATTACAGCAAATAATGCCGATGAAATAATTGCTACATTTCTGCCGTAACGTTTGTCAGCTATCTTGTAGATAAAAAAAGTGTCCAAGATTGCAAGCATCCCCATGACAAGCCTTGGAACTAGATAGAGGAGAGAAATCGAACTTGGATCAGCTGAGGTGTGTAATGACTGGGGATATCCCACTGCACCCAAAACTCCTGCAAGAAAGATCTGTCCAAAAAATGGGTGATCATAAAGAGTGCCCTCCTCGGGGCCAAGGCCCTTTAGCACATGCATTGTCCTGTGCATGTAAGCTGCCTCATCAAAAAAAATGTCTGGAAATCCTACAGCATTCCAAAGATGTGTAAAGGCAGAAATTGTCAATATGATTATGATAAGAAGATGATGATACTTACTAGAACTGAGTTTTGCACTCAATACTCCATAAATTCTGTTTGGAGAATTAAACTTATTTTTATCAAACCATCTAATGAAAATTCTGAAAATACAATACATCAAATCTACACCACTTTTTTAAACCATTGAAGTATCGTCCAAATGAATAGAAAATGAAAACTATACATCTTTGATATTGAATAGAAAGTAACAAATTCACCCAAGAAAATTGTATGCACGGACATGTCTAAAATCGATTGTCAACAATGGTCTTTCAGATACTAGTAGGGTAGGAATTGCAAGAGGAGATCTTGTTATACCATCCACAGTCATTCAGGAAAGTCCTAAGGCAAAAGTTCCTGAGTTTCCTTTTGTAGTTCCAATTTTATTGACAAGTTTTGTATCTGTAATTATGTTCTACAGGATAAAAATTAGAAGATGAAAACTCCGCATCTTGGAATAATAGTTGCTATTTCCTTGTTGTTAGTTATAATCATTCAACCGATTTGAGCTCAATGATTATCATTTTTATGTTAAAAAAGGTCTTACACCCTCAAGAACAGATAATCTGCATTACATGACTGTCTTTTATTGATTCCTGTGTTGGTTGTACCTTAACAACAACTTTGTTCTTTTCTATTGATATGCTTATG
>JBGPGB010000105.1:0-5970 GCA_041483595.1 Nitrosotalea sp. | reverse complement strand
GTTAGAGAAGTTGGATATAGGTTTCCATTAAGAATGAATTGTTCTGGTAGACTATTGCGAAGAGACAAGTTTTGCCCAATATGTGAGAGTGCAATACAAACATATGGAGAAAGAAACCTTATTGGGGAACATGGAAGTGGCACTAAGGTATGTTATGGGAGTCATGCCCCGTTAGATTTGTAGAATATATTATGAAAAAGAATCATTGGGATAGAGTCAAAGAAAGAACTATGTCAGGAAAAGTCAGTTCTCGTATAAAATCCTTATATGAGAATGGCGATCCGATCAAAGTTATATTGTATAATAATTTATGTCCTGGTGATTTGTTGATAATGACGGCGGCTATTGAATCATTACACCAACAATATCCAGGGAGATTTATTACTGATGTAGCTTGTTTTCATAACACTATTTTTGACAACAACCCGCATATAAATAAGCTGAACCCAAATGAAGAAGATGTAATTCACCTTTGGACTACCTATCCACTTGTAAACAAAACAAACCAAAGGCCAATACATTTCTTAGAGGGTTATGTAGACTGGTTTAGAACTCAGTTTGATATTGATTTGGTTTTGGATGTAAATAGACCATACATTTATTTTACGGAAGAAGAAAAGAAGAATAGTTTTGTTAAGCAAACGACTAAAGAAGGTAAGTATATTGTTTGTTCGACCGGCTGGAAAGATGATTATACCATTAAAAGGTGGAGTCTGCCGTACATGCAGGAAGTGGTTGACCATTTCCAAGACAAGATAAAGTTTGTGCAGATAGGATTGAGTAAATCTTTCCACAATCATCCACCGCTTAAAAATGTTATTGATTTAATTGATAAAACCAGTATAAGACAGTTAATGAATGTTTGTTACCATGCTCAAGCTGGCGTTGGACCTATAACTTGCATTCAACATATGTTTGCTGCTTTTCAAAGACCTTACGTTGTATTGCATGGAGCCAGAGAACCTATATTTTGGACTGCTTACCACACTCAAAAGGTGTTTAGTAATATTGGAACATTGGAGTGTTGTAAGACGCAGGCATGTTGGCGCAGTAGGATAGTGCCTTTAGGTGATGGTGACAAGAAGGATAAAAGATGTTGCGAATTGCCGCAAATAGATAGCGATAATCGCCCAATTGCAAAGTGTATGTTTGATATAAAGCCGAAACACGTCATTGAGGCTATTGAGGCTTGGATTGACGGTGGAATAATTAAAGGTAAATCAAAATGAAAACCATGTTGTATATGTTAGCCGTTAAGGAAAAGGATAAATGTGCGAATCCTTGGATTATAAGGGCAACAAGCGAAGAATATAGCAGGATGTTGGAGCAATATAAAAATACAGGTGAAGATAGATTATTAATAGTTTGGAACTTAATGAGCGGCGTGAGAATTATTAGAGCAGACTTAGAGAATTTTAAGATGCACGAAGATTTTTCTAACATCTCATTTCCTTTTGATAATCTTGCAGGCTGGTGGCGTGCTGGCTTGTGGCTTCCAGTAGCAAATGCCATTGAAGAGTTTATAAAGAAAGAAGACGAATAATGATTAAAGGCTGTTCACACTCTGATAATAGTATAATGTGTTTTCAATGTTATCTTAATGGAGCTATAAATCCTAATCGCTCTGTTCAGGAAAAAGAATCACAAAAGGTTATTGCACAGAAATGGCAACAGATGGAGATTGACAGAGCCAAGCAACGAGTAAAACTTGAGGAATGGAAACAACTAATTCCAGAATTGGCAACTTTGGATTTACGAACATGAACACGGTCCATCAATAAAAACTTTATGATAATTGGTAGGATAATTGATATTGACTTTCTAAAAGAAGTGTAGTATAGTATAAATATAGATGGTGGCTGTTTCCGGCTGGTTGATATCGACCGAAGGCATGATGGCAGGCATGACCACTATTTACTGCCGCAAGGGGATGAAAAGATTCGATTCCGATTGACGAAGTTGAGTACGCAGGCAGTGGATTCAGTTGGCCACTATAAAAAACTGAAAACGTCTTAACTGACGAAGATTTTGCACTTGCTGCCTAAGCGATTAGCAGCCTAAACCATGACATTGCTTGATGGTTGTGTGTTTAGCCGTTATCAAGATCGCCAACTACTTTCTCCTGTTTGAAAGTTGGTTAAATCTGTAAATGGGATAGAAGTTAAAGTTTTTGATTCACTAAAACTTTTTCTTCGAGACTTAAAAGTGAAATAAGCCTTGAGTTGTGCTTACCGACAAAGAGGCGAAGTTAGTAGTAAGACAAGCCTGTAGTGGATTCGATGGAGCGATGGGAAGACCCGAATAGCATTATTTCGGCATCTCCACTTTGAAAAATGTGATAATATGCGAACTAAGGTAATTGACGGAGTAAACTTCGGATACCACGATCAGATGAACCGTAATGATCCTGGTGATTCAACAGGTCTTTCTTTACTTGCTATGTGCCTAATGCAACAGGCAGGGATAGAATTTTCTGTAGATGAAACCGAGGCTGAGGAATTGGAAGCCTTTGAGTTTAACGGTCTTGGAATCTATATTCGTTGGATGGGTAAAGATTACTTCCTCAGAACAACAGCGCTTGCTAATGAGGATGAACTTTTCAATAATACATGATAGAGCTAAAGATTATTCTATTTCTTATTTGTTATATTGGCGGAATGATCGCCCTTATATTGATTTGGGATAATATGGTCAAATAAATTTTATAAAGAGAGTAAAAAATGGCTATAAAGTTTGCTAAATTGATGAATGATGAAGATATTGTAGCGGACATCGAAGATTCAGCAGCAGATGCTACAAAGTTTACATTCAAGAATCCTGCAAGATTAGTTATCACACATCAAGGCGTTGGAATGATGCCGATGAATCCTTTTATGAAGGCTAAGTCAGTTGAAATTCCAAAAAGTTACATCGTTTATACCACTGATGTTGATGACGAAATCTCAAATGCCTACAATGCAAAATTTGGTGGCGGTATAGTGTTTGCTCCTGCTGGCACACAAATTCCAGGTTCTAATTTATTCATGGGTTAAAATATGAATGATAGAATAGAAGTATGTCCTTTCTGTAATAATCTTGTAAAGGTCTTCTTAGAAGAAGAAACTGGAATAGTCGCTTGTGTAGACTGTTTCATCAAATTGGATTTGCAAGAAGAGGTAGTATGAACTTTTTTGTAATCAAAAATGTTATCTGTCTTTTAGGAATCATCGTTGCAATGGTTGGTGGATTTGTGCTTTCTGTGCCGTCCCCACCTACAGTTGCTACAGGACTGGTTCTTGTTCTAGTTTCAATGATTATTGATTGTGTAATGAAAAGATGAAAGATTTTATTTTAGGTTTTTTGAGTGGTGTTGCTTTTACTGTTTTGGGCGTATTTTGTCTAATACAACTGTTTTTTTATATTTTAGGTGGTGGAGCTAGACCATGATTACTTTTATTGTAAATGGTGAAGCGATAACCTTACAGCCCGGCGACCAATGCAGTTTACCTAATGGTGATGTTGTTGTATACCTCACCGGACCTCATGCCGAAGCACATAATATATTATTGGCAGAACATCAGAAACAAGTTCGTAGGGCTATTGATTTTACGAAGAACAAACACAGTATCAAGGACTAATAATGGGAAGAATGTTTAAGGCACAGTTTGATAAGCGTCCATTGAAAGATGAACAGTGGCCGTGTGATGATATTAGAGAGGGTGACGGTCTTAATCCCCGCCTAGAATCTCATCCAAAAAAGAACATCGTCAATCGCAAAGCATTGCAACTTTGCGCACAGGTAGTGGATGCGTTAAATCTCGGAATAAGCGAATGCAGGGATGATCGCCTTCAAAATGTTTATATTGAATCAGCAATTCCCGATCCAGATTCAACTCAACTTTTAATAACAGCCGTAGGTTCTCAAGAAGCACTTGAAGGATTACATGCTGCATATGGAAAGTTAAGAACAGACGTTGCAGAAGCAATTTGTCGTAAGAAAGTTCCTCAACTCAAATTTAGAATTATAACAAGCAATATTAAATATTTATGAGTAAATGCAAAAAAGAAATAAGAGAACAAAATATTTCAAATGGCATGTGTGTAGAGTGCGGAAAAATGCCGCCTATTACCAATAAACGCCTGTGCGAAATATGCTCAATAAAATATAAAGTTTCTCATAAGAAAGTATACGAAAACTCAAAAAAGAAATGTAAATGTTGGTACTGCGGTTCTTTCTCTGAAAGAACAATATGTGAAGAATGTTCCCTAAAAAATGCACAAAAAAGAGATGAAAGATGTAAGTTGGGCGCATGTAATAAGTGTGGAAAATATCCCGCTACAGAAAATAGAAAAACGTGCCTATATTGTAGGGAAGTTGAAAAGGAACGAGATAATAAAATAAAGGATTTAACATTTAATGTTTACGGAGGTTATGTATGTAGTTGTTGTGGAGAAACTATAAAAGAGTTTTTAACTATAGATCATATTAACAATGATGGTGGAATCCACAGACGCCAGATTAAAAATAGAAATATATACAAGTGGCTTAAAAAGAATAGCTTTCCTACTGGCTTTCAGGTTTTATGTTGGAATTGCAATCTTGCTAAGAGATTTGGAAAAGAATGTCCGCATAAAAGAATCCAAAAAGAGTAAAAAATGATAAACTTTGAAGATTTTTGGAAAAATACAAAAAAAAGCGATAATAGCGATTGCCAGATATGGACAGGTCAGACAAACGAAGAGCCGGTTTATGGTGTTTTTCCAGCTTTGGGTGGACGCCTTATTGCTCACAGAGTTGCTTATGAACTATCAATAGGCAATTTGCCACTTCACGCTCATGTTGGAAGAACTTGTAATAATCCACTATGCGTTGCTCCAAAACATTTATTCCTACAAAATGCAAACAAATCATCAACACCAGAATTAGATGCAAAGCGCAAGGTTTCTTCTCAAGTTGAAGAGAAGGATGGTTGCTGGTTTTGGAAAGGAAACTCACCAAAATGTCTTGCTGTTGCTTCTGGAATAAAGATTCTTCCAAGAGCTATTTACGAAATTTATAATGGCGAAATAGCAAGAGGTAAAGAAGTTTGTTCAACGTGCAAAGTGCCAGGATGTTTGAATCCAGAACATATGTCTTTGATTGATAAGGCAGAACTTGGAAAAACAAATTCCAAACTAACTTTTGAAGAAGTAAAAGAAATAAGAAAATTGGCGCACACTGGCGAATATGGTTTAATTGAGCTAGGAGAGAGGTTTGACACTAGTAGGCAAACCATCTATGCAATCGTGTATAACATTGGTTGGTATGATGATTCCTATATTCCACCACAAAAAATGCCAAGACGACCAAGATGTTGTCGTAAAGGCCACATGCTTTCAGGAAGTAATGTAATTGTGCTTGAATCTGGCAACAGAAAGTGTAGAATATGTTACGAGGAAATGTTAGCAAATAAAAAATCAAGGAAGACATTGGATGAAAGATTTTGGGAAAAAGTTTATAAAAGTAATGATGGTTGTTGGGACTGGACGGCATATGCTCACAAAGGATGGGGTTATTTTAACATTGATAAAACCCCGCATTTGGCTCACAGAGTTGCATACGAGCTAACATACGGTGAAATACCAGAAGGTGCTAAGATTTTGCATATCTGTAATAATGATTTGTGTGTCAGGCCAGATCACTTATATCTTCAATTGGGTCGCCAAGCAGCAAAGTGAGAATACCATGAATGATGAAACAAAACCAGAATCAGTAGAAGTGATAAAATCAGAAGAGGTAAAACCACCAATGAAGGTGGCCCCGAAACCAGTTGCGACTATTACAGTTGACGATACTCCTCTTGGACATAGGATCGGTAGAATCCTATCAGTTTTTCTTTCAGAGGCATTAAGTTTTGAAGATGCACGAAGAAGGAATCCAAAGAGAGAATATCCAAAGACAGTTGCCGAATGTATTGACGATAACATGAAATATCGTCCAGGCGTTTATAC
>JBGPGB010000104.1:0-5990 GCA_041483595.1 Nitrosotalea sp. | reverse complement strand
TAACAAAACTTACAGAAGCCCTTGCCTCTGTTCGCAACGCAATAACATGACAATGCCAATCTTCTTTCCTATTAGGGCATTCAAAGACATCGTGAAGTGCTTTACTGCCAGTCATAGCCATAGCGAATCCACGAGCGCCATTGACGTTCCTAGTCTCATTCATGGCATCCTTACAAACCCCACAATAAACTACTTCGCCTGCTGGTACTTTACCTGGGTCTGGGGTATAACGACTTTGAGTATCTTGCTTTAGTTGCATGTTATAAATCCCTCTGATGTACAACCTTATCTGGTTCAATGTTTTTTAATGCTTCCCAATGGTTGTTATCATAAATAAACTCGTCAAGTTGATGATATATGTCTAATATCCCAAGTTCTTTTAATTTAGATAACTGCTTATCGCTTAAATATCTATTGTACAATTTTTCTTTAGGAAAACCAACTAGAGCTTCTATTCCACTCTTTAAAGCCCTTGCATCTTCTAATGTCAATATTGAAAATTTGTTTGGAACTAACATTTTAACCTCTTAGTTTATTACTGGCATAACTTCATTAGCCATTTTTGCGGCTTGGTCTGATTCTGCCTTTTTGTGTTGTGCTTTCTTGTTGTTAAACTCTTCTCTTGTAATCTCTCTCATCTTCAAAATATTAGTATCCATCTCATAGAATATTTTAGCCTTACTAATTCCATCACGATGCTTCATAACATAAATCCAACCGATGGTACTTCCTTCTACTTTATTTATACTCCATAAAGCATCCATTGGTCTTGCCTGTCCAAATGCATCAGCCAAAGCGTCATCGTCAATAGAGCCTTCAAATTCTTGTATTTCACGACCTTTTCTATTTGCTTGAAACGCCGTTAAAACACAAACATTTTCTTCTACTGCCAATGTTCTTAAATCACGAACCAACATCTGACGGCTTTCATATGTTTGCACGCCAGGAAGGTCTTTCATTTCTCCTACATAATCAACTACTATCATATCTGGGTTGAATTTATCATGCAAATTAACTTGACTCAAATAAGCACGAAAAGTATCAACGTTCGCTGTTCCACCAGGATAATGTTTAATTCTTAATCTGCCCTGGTCTATTTCGTGTCTAACATGAGACTTAATAGCATCAATAACAATTGATCTTTTGTCAAGCAATGAATGAAATGGTTGTTCAGAAAGCAAGGCGTCAAATCGTTTTGCTATCTTGTCTTCGCCCATTTCAAGCGTTAAGTAACAAACCTTTTTGCCTCTTAATAAATTTGTAACAGCAGCGTTAATTAGTGCAATACTTTTACCAGAACCAGAAAGACCAACGAATGCTCCAATTTCACCACGGGACAAACCGCCAGTGGTTAAAAGCCCATCAATACCTCTACTCTTTTGGCCAGTAGGAAAAATCTGTTCTGGGAAGCCTGATGAAAAGGATATTTCCCTAACCTCTTCTCTTTGACCCATCATTTTATCATATCTATCTTCTATATCCTTAAAGTAATCCAATCCTAATTCGTGGTTTTTATCAACCGTTAAAGCGCTTCTCCATATCTCGGCTATCTTGGTATATCTGTCTTTGCCTCTAGTTTTAACGAGTTCTATAGTTTTACTTACGCCCACTTTTACCGCCTGCTCTTTAGCAAATTCTGTTATTCTATCGAGAAGATAATCCCGACCTTCTTGACCGTCAACGTAACCATAAATTACAGCTTCTAATTCTCCGAGATAATCTAAAAGATTAGCGTCATTACCTCTCTTAGCCTTAATCTCATTAACAATAATTGCCTTTGTGGGCATTGAGTGATATTGTTTGAAGTAGTTAAAAACTACAGTGTAAATTAGTCGATGGGATTCATCTTCAAAGAACTCTGGCTTGATTAGGTCTATACTTTGAACCAAGAAATTCCTATCACACACGATAAGGCCAATAATCTTTTTGCTTAGTTTGATGTCGTGCGTGTAGTGAGTATTCTTAGTGTCTTCACTAACTAACGACTCCAATATGGCTTGTTCTTGGTCTGAGAGGTTCATATATTCTCTTTATATAGTAAAGAGTTATCTTATCAGTCTCAGACCAAAATATCAACGTCATTTTTCGACTAGTTTGATTTTGTCTACTAAACCAAACTCATCTATTTGATAGGTAATTTTATAGTCCATTTGTCCAGTGATAACAACAGAATCACCGTAATAAATGGCGTCTATTAAATCTTCTATGAGACTTACCCATTCATTGACATTCGGAAGTTGACCCTTAAATTCATCATTAAGTAATGTTTCTAAGAGTTCTGCGGCATCTCTGACCTTAGTTTTTTGTATCCAGTGATTGTTCATAATAAATTATATATCACACAAACCAAGGCAATTTTCTAAATTCTATCTCACAAACTTTTTCGTTGGTGGAGTTCAATTCGTAATGAAAGGTGTAGCGAGATATAAGCATATCAACAACTCTTTGAGAGCATTTTTCTAGTTTGATTGCTTGCATTGTAAAATTAACCCAATCCTCCATTTGAGAACTTGATCCTACAAATTTTTCTTTTAATTTAAAATTAATACTGTCTACCACATTACGAACCTTAATCTCGTCCATCCAAGCGTTTTTCATATTTCTCACCCATCTGTTGTATTTTTCAATCTCATTTTTTTCCAGTCTTCCCACTCATTCAAAACTCTTTGCGCCGAAAGTCTAACTTGCGCCAAATCACTAAGTATACCATTATAAGTTTGAGCATCCATGTCGGCGTCTTCCATTAAGCAGTATTCCAAATCATCTTTCTCTAGATAAAGATGCATAATCGCCTCAGCAAATTCTTGAAATCTTGGCGTCATCAAATCGTCTACGTTTTCCATTTTATCACCTTTTAAATTTTACCTAAAAAGTCAAATTCTGAAAGAGAAACTTGTCCACTTCTAACACTTCTTTCCCTAGAAATCTTTCTTCCCAAACTCTTATGTTCATTCCATGTGATTGCTTTACAATAAGTGTGAAATTTCTTATCCAACTGTAATGGTGCGCTTTTCTCTGGTCGCTCATTTGCTGGTACACACTTATTAACTATTACGTCCAACAACTTTTCTTGATGCGGACCAAATTTTTGCTTATTTGCTCCATGTTTTGTCTTATTCTTCCATAGAAGTCTAAGTTCTTTAACAACTTCAATCATAAAGTCATTTTTAGCATACTGTTCAACCTTATCTAAAGATGCCTCAATATAAACTTGTCGTTTATAATATCTACCTGCTCTAATAAGTGACATATGCAATTTCTGCATAATGTCATCAATATCTTCTGTATGATTGTTCTTTGCGTTCTTTCTTATCAATTGCCAAGAAGCAAAATAACAAAGATGATTAAACTGCACTAACAACTCTTCATATTCGGTATTCGTAACAGCAAACGGATCAAACTCTTTAGTAGTATTTGTCATCATAGTCAACCTTATTAATATTAATTTTTTTTAGTGTGCCCCACTTATCACCAACACTAGCGTCAACCTTTAATATGAGTCCTGGTGCAAATGATGAATGAGATTCAAGTATTTCTTTCGCACAAGAAATAACACTGCTTGAATTTTGAGAATCAATTCTACAAACATATGCATCGTGAATAGAAGCAACAATGTCCATCGACAAATACATTTTTTGATATAATTGAATTAGTTTTTCCAAGTAAACCAAGGCAGCCGGGGCTTGAATAATAGCGTTGCGAACACTCCAAGCGTCTCTACCCGACTTTTCACTAAAATCTAAAACTCGACCGAAATAATCTATAACAAAATCTTGGGTTTTTAGTTTTTCTTGATGCTCCTTTACCCAATCAAATGTTGTAGTAAAGTTCTTGTTAATTGCCTCAACTAAGAACGTTGATGCCTTAATAGAGTAGTTAGTTAACTCTGATATTTTATTAATTCCACTTCCGTAAATAATCGGTAAAAATATAGACTTAATTACGTCTCTTTTTTCGCTAGTACAGTAATCTTCCCCTGATATGATACACCAAATCTTAGAGTAAACATCTTCACCAGACTTGACTATTTCATTCAAAGCAAAGTCATTAGACAACCAAGCTAAAACAGAAACCTCATAATGTTTATAATCCAAAACTAGAAACTTCTTGCCACTACCAGCAGCATATAAGTTCTTCTGTTCTGCACTAACGTTGTGTGGATTATAAAAACCTTGACTTGGAAGTTTAATGTTTAATCGTCCATTAATCTGCCCTTCAATGTCATAACAGCAATGCTCTATACCCATTTCACAGTTTACTATCCCAGAGGTTTCTATTCCTGGGATGATTTCTGTTATAAGCGGTTGGTAAATCACCTTATTAATCGTGTTGAGTGATTCATTGTTGTAAATCACCCTCAACCTATCAAGTGCCTCTCTAAAGGTCTTAGGTGGAGATTGCTTGATTCCTAGGAAAGATTCACATAACTTCAAATCTACAAACTTACAATAAGAATAAACTTTTTTGTTGGCTTTGTCCTTGGAAAAGACTTCATTTGCTAAATGAAATTTTAGAAAGGTGAAAAGTTCTTTAAGATTCCAACCTATAACTATTTTATCCTCAGCAAAGATAGAATGCGATAAAGCACCTACAAAAGTGTCCAAAAGATGGGTGTTATTAATTTCTATACTTGTAACACCATCTTTCGTGTGGATCAAAAGGGTAAGTCTTTTAAAGATTCTGAAATCGTCAATTTCTGGCGTCCATGTCAGATAATAATTCTTATAATCTTTTATTGAGTTTAATTGTGCAAACATATTAAAAGGTATACCATATTAAAAAGATTTTGTCAATAGTAATGCGCAGAACATCATTCTGGGATAATAAGAAACATTCTTTTTAATAAGAAGATCATCCACAGGTCTGAATAGTGTTCTTGTTTAGTCTTTGAACTGGAACGCTATATCCCGTTAAGTTGAGCTACCTTTCAGAAGCTCTGGCGTGACAGATTACTAGGACTATTTGCGGAAAGTGGTTAGATGTTAGAACCACTTGGATTGCGCTAAGTGAAACACCCGCAAGTTTTTTCTTCGTTGTTTGCTAGCGAGAACAGGCCGCATTCAAAAAAGGATGTTAAGGTCATCAGCCAGTTGGTATTGTAAATTTAATTAAGTTCTGTATTTTAGTAAATAATGTTAAGAACAATATACCATATGGAAAATTATTTGCAATTGATATCTGAGTACTCGTTAAGTAAAGAAGAAGCAATAGCTTTTCGACTCATGCTTATCTACTTGGAAGTTTGTAAAAAATATTTCCCTGATTTGACACCTAACTATACCTTCAAAAAAGACCCACGTAAGTATGAAACTTGGAAGTATTGTTGGAAAATGCTTGAAGAAACTAAGGGGAAACTTAGTTTTGACGAGTACCGTATGTTCATTGAAGCACAAATCCTAGTCACTATTAAAATCTCCAAAAGAGGTATGATGCACCCCTCTGTTTTGACTGGTGATGCTGCTTGGAATCGTTGGTCAATATGGAAGAAAAACTTTATTCGTGCCAAAAGAGTTCCTGTATCCCAAGAAACTACTTATGAACAAATTAATGCTGATGATATTAAGAAAGAACTAAAATACTCAAAGTTGGCTTTACTCAAAAGACTGAAAGATATAACACCACAAAACATACTATCCAACATGACTATAATAATGAGATTGTATAGAATGGGTATTATCTCACCATTCTTCTTGGCTATAAACCCAACGACTGTACAATACATCAAAGATAACAATGTTGAGTTTAATCTTTATAATTATCGTAAACGTTTAACAGAAGATGTTAAAAAGTATTATGAAGAACTTTTTCCATGACCTAGCTTTTTATAACGGTCAACTTCGCCAAAGGCTGGCCCGTTGTATTCTAATTCTGAGTGAATCATATCTAGACAAATTGGAGTTCTCTTCATAGACATAACGGTATCATACCAGATAATTGCTTTACACTGCTCTGGTGTCAATACTCTACCCTCATAAAAAGCTAATAATTCG
>JBGPGB010000103.1:0-6003 GCA_041483595.1 Nitrosotalea sp. | reverse complement strand
TAATTGAAAAAAAATATTAATTGTGGTAATTAGTAAAGGTACAGGTGGTTACCCCCTTGGGTACTGTTACTATGACCTTGGTAGAATTAGGATTCGTATATGTATTATCGCACGTAGCACTTTGGAGTGTCCAGCCTGAGGGAACATTCTCACCTACTGTATAAGTTCCAGGATCTACAAAAAAGACGCCTGACTTTCCAGTTCCTGGATTCCCAAGTTGTATCGAAGTTGTAATTTGTATTTCAGACTTTACTGTGTGGCGTTCTGCATAAAAGAAATCAAAGGCATATACATGTCCCGGTGTGAGTCCAAGGGAATCTAAATTTACTGTACCTCTCGGGTCTGTTGGAGCTCCTACTCCAGCATGAACTCCTCCTAAATCAATGACAAGTTTGTGGTTGATAAAAACAAATACATCGTCATCTCCCCAGAAGGTAAAAGTCTCACCGCCATTATAAGTAAATGAATTATGGATTTCAAGTGTAAAACCAAAATTATGATACGCGATGCCGTTTGAATCGTGACATGATGGAGTGCCAGCCCCCATGCCACCTTTACAAAACAATGCATTATCGATAGGGAAGAAGGACATGTTGGAATATGACCATGTAGAAGGATTTGAACCTAGATTATGTATTAGTGTGATATTCAAATTTTTCTTTATGTTTACCCCCGGAGTATCGTGATACCATTGGTTGAATCTAGAATATCCATTATTAAATGCGTATGAGGTGTTGTTGTTATACACTGGTTCAGAATCTACTCCGAGGTCTGGTAGGACCATTCCAGTGTATACTGCATAAGGGCAAGAACCGCATACTTTTTCAAAATCTGGATGCCCACCTGGATCTGCGCTTCCGTTAAAATCTCGGATAGTGCTCGTTAAAACCAAGTTGCCATTACTATCAAGGTTTGCAGTATTTGTATTACCTAAAGTCTGGATCCAAAAGTTTCCTACATCTCCATAAAAAGTAAAGTTTCCATCTGCTTGCTTTGCTATCTTGTTGATAATTAGTTGCCCATCTGTAGGTGCTCTAAGTTGATGTGTAAAGACTGAACCGCGATTAGTAATTAATGAAATATCAAGTGGGTCCCCCGCCCAGTTATAGTTAACCAATTTAGAAAATGTTCCATCAGGAGGAACTGCTGTTGATGGAATTCGTAAATCTAAAGTATTATTACCAATACTATCGAAAATTCTAATTTCAGTAACGTTAAGGCCGTCAATCCCTGTGTTTTTAAAGGTAACATTGAGTTGTTTTTGTGTAGTCTTGTACCATTCATTTTGTGGAACAATGTTTTCTTTGATTCTGTTCATGTCGTTAGAGTAAATATCGCCTAAGACCTTTTCATTTGCATTGAGATTGTTTTTAGCCCATGAAACACCTAACATTCCTATAATGAAAATTCCAACAAGTATGATTAAACTACTAACTACAGTTGACAATCCTTTTCGATTGTGAATGGAAAATCCAATACGATTCATACTTTGCCACGTTCTTTCATAAACTCACTAGTTGTAATTACCTCAAAGTATGGTAATTAAGGGGTGTCTGTATTATGATATGTCATATTTTCCCTTTATGTGATTAAATCATACGGTGATTTTTTTTATTAATTCCGGAGTCTATCTCAATTTAATATATTGCTTGTAATGACTGATCCTCGTGATGTAGTTACTATTATGCTCAAAGGAGTAGTGCTTGACCAATTATAGGGAATTTGTGTTGAATTGGTTTTCTGTGATAGAATGTTTCCTTTTGTAATTGTAACATCCTTCGTACCTGTCGAGTTGGTGATTTTGATATCAGTAAAAGTGATGCCTGGCGAACCAGCGTTATACATGGTAATATTGAGAAATTTGAAGGTGTTTGATGAACATGTTTTAGTAATAAGGTTCCAATTACTACAACCAAAATATACATTTTCTATCACGAGTTTTTCATTAAGTGCATTAACATTAGTTGTGTAAAGTGCAGCCGAAATGACTTTTGATGTCGAAAAACTACCATTAGACCAAGAGACTACTGCTGAACCTAGCATCGCAGTAGCTACCAAAATTATCATTCCGCTAACTACTGTACTCAGTGCTCTGCGACTCGACAGGAAATTCCTCATTATTTAATTTTTTGACCGCTTTAGTACTATTATTGATGGGTATGTTCCTTTTCAAACTGACTAGTTAGCCTGAAGGAATCGCTAAATGAAAAATCTAAATTTTATTAACATAGTCATCTTAAATAATTAATCCTGATGGCAGAAGAATAGAATAAATCTATGATGCAATTAGGATAGCATGAGTCTAATTTCTAATTTTATGCAAATGTTTTGTGTTCCAGTGCTAGAATTTTATATGTTTGATAACCCAATTTTATAAAAAATTCACCATTCCTGATATTATATTTGTTCAAAAATAGTTTAACACTGAATTATATCCCAGATAAAACTAATCCTATCTATGCAACAATCTCATCTGGAAGTAAGACGTGCTTTTGGAGTGCTATTCATAGGTGTGGCAATAGCAGTTGGTTCTGCTTCAATTCTTAGTGAGATTGCATTTGAGCATCAGGGCCAGATTTATGACTATGTTGTAATCTGGTTTGGAAGTTTTGCAGTAACCTTTGGGATTATTCTTGGAAAATTTAGAACCTTACTTTCATCAATCAAGGGTAGGATGAAAAACAGTGTAAAATGGCCTACTATGGTAAAAGCTGTAAACGGCCTATGTTGGGCTGCGCCATTTGCAGCAATTGGACTAGCTCCTCACCTTTACCAATACTTGATACTTCTTGGAATTGGACTTGGAAATACTTCGACATTTCTCTTTATGAAAAGATACAGTAGTCTTGTAAATCTAGAGCAAATTATTGTCGGTGTTATTTCTCTAGCAGCAATTCCTCTTGCATTACTACTTGATACTTCGATAATATTGAATCAAACTACTGCAGTCATAACCTCGAGAATAATGATTGCAGTTGCTTATGGCGCCGGAGGTATTTTTGCTCTTGTTAAAAAATGAATTCTAGTTTTGTGGTATGAATTTAATCAAATTTTTTATTTCTTGAGCTTTTTTTATTAAAAGTTCAATATCTTTCGTATCCTGTTCATCTACCACATTAAAATGACCGAGTTTTCGTTGAGGTTTTGTCTCTTCTTTATGGTACATTTTTAGGTACACACCATCTTTCTGTTCAAGTACGATTGGCTTGTATAATCCGGAAAAATCTCTAGGTCCTAAGATATTCTGCATTATTGTATAATGTTTGAGACGTGTACTACCAAGGGGCAAACCCAGGATTGCTCTCAAATGCTGTGTGAATTGAGATGTTTCACTTGACTGAAGTGTATGATGCCCAGAATTATGTACTCTAGGCGAAATTTCATTTATCATAACTTGATCATTTTTTGTTACAAACATTTCGATTCCAAAAACTCCTGCCCCATGTAAAACTTCCATGGTTTTATGTGCAACTTGTTCTGCCTTTTCCGAGACTGATTTACTTACTCGTGCTGGCGCAATAGTCATTTCTAGTATGTTATCCTTGTGGATATTCTCAACCACGGGATACGTTGCAATTTCTCCTTTTGTGTTACGAGCAGCTATCACTGAAACTTCCATCTTAAAGTCTATGAATTTTTCAATCATTGTTTTTCTACCTGCAAAGTATTGATTTGCTTTCTCCACTTGATTTTCATCTGTTATTTTGAAATTGCCTCTTCCGTCGTAGGCATCACGTCTTGCTTTTAAAATCACAGGATACCCAAAATATGAAATTTTCTGTCGCAAGTCATCAAATGACTCTACTAGAGAAAACTCTGGTACTGGTATGTCGTTATTTTTTAGCAATGTTTTCTGAAAATACTTGTCTTGTATGGTCTTGAGTGTAATGGGATCTGGTTCTATAATTATTGACGACTTTAATGATTCTAATACCTCACTGTCGCCTGATTCAATTTCATATGTGATAAGATCTGATTGTAGAGATAACTCTACTATGGAATTTTTGTCCTTAAAGTCTGCCACAATTTGCTTTGCCCCTGCTCTGGATGCAGGGCAAAATTCGGTGGGGTCCAATACTATGACATCTGAAAAATGTTCTTGCATCCTCTTGGCAGCATCTGTAAGCATCAAGCCAAGCTGTCCCCCTCCAATTATGCCCAGTATTTTTCCCATCATGCATGTTCATTTCTTGTTTTAAAAATAGTTATCTGGGAACGGGTATTGATCAATACACGTGTAACAAATATTAATTACAATCATTGGCTTGAAAATTACTACTTTCCAAAGATGGTTTTTTGTTCTTTAGTATATCTCCCTCTTCTTTAAATAAGATTTTAGGGCAACTTTTGTAATGTCAGAGTCAACACGTAAAATAAGAAGCGGCATTCCTGGCTTTGATTCTATATCTTCGGGTGGGTTTAGATCTGGAAGGTCCATAGTGTTATCCGGCCAACCTGGGAGTGGAAAAACTACATTTGGAATGCAATTTCTTTCAGCAGGCGCTAGGGATTTTGATGAACGTGGAATTTTTGTGACTCTATCTCAAAGTCCTTCTGAGATAAAAAATGATTTCGTCGCTTTTGGTTGGGATGTTCAACAGTTGATTGATGATGGAAAATTAATAATAATTGATGCAAGACCGTTTAAGAAAGAAGAAGGATTCATCGCCCTTGACGAGTCACTATATCGTGGAGAAACATTGCCATTTATGCACTTGACGCAATTGATTATGAGCAGTATAAACAGGATCAGTGCAAAAAGAATTGTCATAGATTCTATAACAGTTCTTGCTATGCAGTATGCAAACAACTTTTACATAAGACAAGGACTTCAAGGAATGGTTCAGGCGTTAGAAGGACAGAATTGCACATCCATCTTAATATCGGAAACTGATGACTCAGGAAAAATACCTGTAGAGTGGTATGTTGCATCTGGCGTAATTTCCTTGTGCCATGTACGAAAAGAAGACACTATGGAAAGAACTTTACAAGTAGTTAAAATGCGAGGAACAAAACACAGTGAACAAATATTCCCAATAAAAATTGGCGACATGGGACTGCAAGTAATGCATCCCAGATTAATTCCCTAGATTTATAGATGTATATTCTTTGATTTTGCCCAGATGGAATCAAACAAAGTCTTCATAGAATAGACCATTGATTCTGAATCTGTCCAGATTGCACTCGTTTCTTGAGCATTTTGATTTGCATTTTTGATGAAGAATATTATTTCTTGTCCATCCTTTGTTATGAAACAAAGATTTTCTTTTATGTTGTCGGGCATTTTCTTGACTTTGGATCTTTCAATATCGTCAAAAATGTACATCGCCTTATCTGATGCAGATGTTAATAGTTTAAGATCTATTTCTGATTTGTCAAGTGGCACCAAGAAATCGGAATGATAGAATTTTAAAAAGTCCTTTTCAGAACCCAAAATCAAAAATTCCTTATTTGTACTCTTGATCATTTCTTTTATCTTGCTATTTATCTGGTTGATACCTTGGAGCATCTGGAACTTGTCTTCTTTTGTCTCTGCGCAAGAATTGAATTCTGGTATGCTATCCCATAATTGTACAATTTCTTTTTCTTGTTTTTCAAGTGAATTCACTCTTTCTTTTTCAGTATTAACTAGTGACCATATTGCTTTGTTTAGCGGTTCAGCAGAGAATCTGATTGGGTGCTGGAATGTCGCAGATGCCATTCCCTTGTTTTGTAGTGTTGTTAAAAGATGATATGTTTCAGTTCTTGGTAACTTTAATGCCTTGCAAACTTCGGGAGCAGTTTTTGATCCATACTTTCCAAGAAAAACATATACTTTGCTTTGGTTGGCAGTTAATCCGAATTTCTCAAGCTCATCTCTTAGTTTATCTATTTGTAGTCTATGTTCATATAACCTTGAATCAGAGCCTGAATCAAACACTGTGATTTGGGTTTCTTGTTCTTTCATTTTTTACACCGAACCATCATAGAATCCACCTTGATATATTGTGGCATAGTCTATTA
>JBGPGB010000102.1:0-6014 GCA_041483595.1 Nitrosotalea sp. | reverse complement strand
GATAAAGAATTGAAGAAATACATGTATTCAATCTGTAGAGGTCTTAAGATCTTAAACTAAAAAAGGCAATTTGGATTTATTTTTTCTTGAATGCTCCATAGTTTTATATTATGCCTCTTGCAAAATTTGTTTACAATGGAATATGTATATGCTGCATTGCTTTTACATAAACAGAAGAAGGAAATCAACGAAGCAAATATAGCTAATGTTGTAAAGGCTTCAGGTGCTGAAGTAAATGAGGCACAAGTGAAAGCACTCGTAGCTGCCCTAGCAGATGTAAACATTGAAGAAGCAATAAAGGCTGTCCCAGTAGCAGTTGCTGCACCAGCCGCACCATCAGGTGGAGGGGCATCAGAAGGAAAGAAAGAAGCTGAGCTACCATCCGCAAAGACCGAAGAACAGGCTATGGAAGGTCTTTCAGCACTATTCGGTTAAAACTATAATTTTTATTCCTTTTTTGTAATTTCTTAAACATTATTTACTATAGTAATGGTTACTTTGTTATTTGACTGAATTATCATCCCCGATTCAATCTATCCTATTAATATTGGATTTGTTTGGAACAATGGCTTTTGCTGTCACAGGTGCGTTCAAGGCAATTGAACACAAAGCAGACATTGTAGGAATTATTATTCTTGCAACAATTACTGGGATTGCTGGAGGGACCATACGAGATATTATCCTTGATCATTTTCCGCCTAATTCTATATCTGATCCAAATTATGTAATCATTACCACAACGACTGCTATTGCTATTTTTTTTATCTATCCTAAAATAAAAAAACATTGGAACCTATTTCTAAAATTTGACGCTCTTGGATTGGGTGTCTTTACTGCAATTGGTGCAACTCTGGCCTTTCAATTATTTGGAATGAATTTTCTTGTAATGGCTTTGGCAGGAATGATAACAGCTGTTGGAGGAGGAATTCTACGAGATATGTTTGTAAATGAAATACCGAT
Source organism: Nitrosotalea sp. (assembly GCA_041483595.1). Taxonomy (GTDB): domain Archaea; phylum Thermoproteota; class Nitrososphaeria; order Nitrososphaerales; family Nitrosopumilaceae; genus Nitrosotalea. Next base: position 5,054 of record JBGPGB010000102.1, on the reverse strand, counting down.
GGTTTTTGTCAAAGAACTTTATGCATCAGCAAGTTTTCTAGGCATTGTGATTTTTTATATTCTTCTGATCTCTAAATTTCAAATCGAAGTGGCAACAATCGGGTCAATTCTGGTTACTACTATGCTAAGATTGGTCGCTATGAGATACAACTGGAACTTACCTAAAGTACGTGGATAGACTGTCTGAATTATTGAGGGTTGTAAGCCTTAATCTTTTCTGATAATGCTTTGGCTTGTCCGTGAGCTCTCTGAATTGTTGATTCCTTAGTATCATCAGTGAGGAAGCCTGATTCTACTGCAAGTGATCTTGCCTGTTGAGCAGCTCTTCCAAGTATGATGTTGACATTCTCTTTAGTTACATATCCTATCTCTATAGATAATGATAATGCTTCTTGATGTGCCCGGGCAAACGCCTCTCTGTATTTTTCTAGATCCACTGTTAATTCTTCTTGATTGTAAACTACTTTTTCCTCTAAGGCGGAATTTAGTACTATGCCTGCCTCTACAGCTTTCACATCAAGCTTACTTAGTAGGGTTGCCAATTTTGTGGATATGATGTCTCCTTTTTTTGCAGCTACTGAATCCTTAGTTATCCAAACAGTTCCTTGATCAATCTTTGTCCCCACTCCTGCTTCTTTGAAATCCGTGAGAATTGGTCCAGGAGTAATTCCTGTATTACCTGCTTTAATGACGACATCTATGCTGGCTTTATCTCCACCTCTCGCAGCCATCATTACTTTATTTTTACCTAGTAAAATGTTCAACTTGATTGGACTCATGTTTGTAAACATCAAAACACATTGTCCAACTAAATTCGCTGCAAGTTTTTCTATTCCTGGGATCTTTAGTGTAGAAAGTGACTTCTGTGCGACTTTATCCTTGATGCTTACGATTTCTACTTGTCCTTTGAACTTTTTTCTTAATGGTAGTAATTGTGAAGATCTTACCTTTTCCATTCTAACCAATGCTACAACCTTGTACTTGTTTGGTAATTCTTGAAGCTGCTGATACATCTGAGTTTTCTTTTGGGGATATTTTGTTCTGTTCTGATGCATCTTACTTCGTTCCTAGTTGTATTGGTTTGATGATTTTTCCCATACTTGTCTTTATCATTATTTTCTTGATGTTCTTATCACCACTTGGTAATTTCTTTTCTATTGTGCTAATCACTGCATTAGCATTTGCAAGTAAATCCTCATCAGACATTGTTTCATCTCCTATCTTGCATGCCAAAGAAAGGGAATTTTTCAATCTCACTCTGATTGAAGATCTAAATCTCTCCAATATTGATTCAATTGGAGCATTAAATGGAAGTGGTGTAGGCATCTTCCCTCTGGGACCCATAAATTGACCTAATGTCTTACCTACGTTTGCCATCACTGAAGTATCTGCAAGGAAAAAATCATAACCGTTGATTAATTTGCGGGACTCTCGTTTGTTTGAACCCAGCTGTGTTATCTGTTCACTATCTACTACCTTGTCAGCGTTGGCACTCTTTGCTTTTATGCCAAGATCTCCTGAAGCAATTACGCATATCGCAGATGATTGGTTCATCTTTCTTGGTAATTGAACTGTCTCATTTATCGCAAATCCTTTCTTTACATCAATATCTCTGAAAACCATAATTAGCTCTACTGCCTGCTTGAATTTTCTTGCTTTTGTACTCTTTTTTGCCTCGATTATCATCTGAGATATCTGGGACTCGGTGATCATTACGAAAAGCTTTCTGATTTGCCTATTTAAAATCCTTTAGCGATAAAATCACTCGAGAAATGCTAACATTATAAAATTTTCATGTTGTAAGACTTGTCTTGAAATACGAATACTTTTGGGAAAAGGAACTTACATTTATTAAATACTAATAAAAATAAGTCGCAAAGTTGCACAAATTCGACGAATTAGATATGAAAATAATTACCGAACTTAGCCGAGATGGTAATGCCTCAGTTCCTAATCTCTCAAAGAAACTTGGTGTAAATACTTCGGTTCTCTATAGTAGAGTAAAGCGTCTTGTTAAGAAAAAACTAATCAAAAAATTTACTATTGTAGTTGATGAATCTTTGATTGGAATAGGAGTGAGGGCAACTATGGGTATTAACAGGGATCCCAAGTTAAAGGAGCAGATCCATAAAGCATTACTAAAAACTCCTGAGATAATTGCAATATCTGAAGTTACTGGAAGATTTGATATTCTGTTAACTCTGAGAGCGCAGAACCTTGAAGAATTACATACAGTGGCTATAGAAAAGATAGGAAAGATAGAAGGAATACTAAATACAGAAACTTTTGTTGAATTGCAGAAAACAGATAAGGACCCAGTTTATTCGGTAATTGAATAATTTACTTGAATTTGTCATCCCACTTGCCTGTTTCTAGATCAGCAGTTGCCTCTTTGGGATTTTTACCATCAATTTTAATTCCAAGTGCCAAGCAAGTTCCGATTATTTCTTTTGAAGCTGATTTTATGTTCAGTGCATAAGACGAATCTATTTTCAACTTTGCAACTTTGACCACGGAATCCGGGGAAATATCTCCAACCCATGTAGCGCCCGAAGTCCCTGAACCTTTTTGAATGCCCGCCTCTTTTAGAATTAGAGCTGCAGCAGAAGGGATTCCGACCTCAACTGTCCACGTCTTTGTCTTCTTATCTACACTGACTGTAACAGGTACTTTCATTCCCTCAAAATCTTTAGTTTTTTCATTTATCGCAGTAACTATTTGTAAAATGTTAACACCCAGAGGTCCCAAGGTTGGACCCAGAGGAGGGCCAGCACTAGCTTGACCTCCTGTTACAAGTGCAGAAACAATCTGCATATCTGCCATATTTTTTCTTCCCTCTTAACTGTAAATTTAATCCTTGCTAATGAGTTGATGGTTTGAGATAATTTGCATCAACAGTAACCGGCAATTGGTAAGGCGCATCAAGTAGAATTACAGTAGCCTCTTCTTTATCCTGATCTACTCTTGTAACTGTAGCTTTCATACCTTTAAACGGACCCCCAATAATCTCAACTACTTGATCTACGATTAATTCTGAAACGGTAGATTTCTTTACCAAATACCCTTCTATGTCTTTGAATGTTAATTCTCCTCTTAGTTGACCTCTAATGTGTCTGATTCCTTGCAATGCATCAAATGCTGCATTCGCATCTATGGCTTCCACAACAACATATCCTTTGAGGTTCTCTAAAAGGAGAACTGATTGTATGTTGAGTTTCTTTAGTTTAATTCTGTTTTCTAATAGGCCCATAACGACCTTCTCTTGACCGCCTGTAGTTCTAACTGCAAAAAAGTGTGATTTTGTTTCTTGTGTCATTTTATCTATGCCCTAAATTAATAACTGCAAATGTGAATTGAATTATGAACCCAATTACACCAAGCGTGGCAATGCCGAGAAGTACCAATCTTAAGTGTTCCATATAGTCTTCCTTATCTGACTTTTTGGCGAGTTTCATGGTGTTGACCATGTCCTTAAGCATCTGTTTTGGGTTTACCTTTACCATTGGAGGACGTTAATAAAGTGTCCTTATAATTCTTATTTTATGCAATTACTCGTATCTTACCAATTCGATCCTGCAGGTTCTAACATGGCATCATTCATTTCAAAACAAATGAAAAAAGAAGATGGAATTTATTGTGGAAATGATTTTGACCTTGTAATAATACCCACTCCAGCAATATCCGCAGATTGGCTTGAAGAAAAATATCATTACGACGGTTATGTCTTTTTATCAAAACACGCTTCTGAAAGTGGAACTCTTGCGTTGACATGTCACAGTACGGGAAATTTTGGTAATGCAATGTTTGGAGGACTTCCAAGACAGGTAGCAATACCTCATCCGCATCTACAGAAGTCTTATATGAAACGACTATGGGAAGAACGAGATAATTTCTCAAAATTTGACATAACAATAGAGGCAACTCATCACGGGCCTACTGCACTGAGTAAACCTACTTTGTTCATTGAAATAGGTACAACTGAAAAAGAATGGACTAATAAAAAATTATGTGAAAGTGTAGCAAAAATAATACGGACAGAAATGTCTGAACCACAAAAGAAATATGATGTAGCTATATGTTTTGGAGGTACTCATTACCCTGATAAATTCAATAAAGAATTACTTGAAGGTGATTTTGCCCTAGGAACTATTATTCCAAAACATGGTTTGGATGATCTCGATACTGGCCTTTTTGATCATGTGGTAAAACGAAATATCGAAGCCAAATTTGCGTTGGTAGACTGGAGTGGACTTGGAAAGAACAAGCAAAAAATAGTTGAAATGATTAATTCTACTGATTTGGAGATGATAAAGATTTGAATCTTGAACATATAGTATACAAAAAACTCTTGGAAGTACCAAAAGGGAAAGTAACAACTTATTCTGAACTTGCAAAGTCAGTGGATCTAAAATGGACAAAGAGCAATTGACAGAATGATGAGCAAAAATCCTTTTCCTATTGTAATCCCATGTCATAGAGTAATTTTGCATAATGGTAAGATTGGGGGATATGCGTGGGGTGAGAAGATTAAGACTAACATGCTATCTAAGGAAGGAATTAAAATAAAGAACGGGAAAATTCTAGATAGCGATAAAATCTATAGATTTTGAATCTATTTCTTGGAGCGAACTTCTTCTATTAGACTACGAAGATGAGCTAAGTTTCTTACCTGATTTCCACCGACTTGTTTGTAAAGTTTCCAATAGCTTACATTTGCTATTTCTTTTCTTGATTTTGAAACTTTTAGTTGGTGTCTCATTGCTCTTATTCTCTTAACATATACTTCCTTCTTTCCTACTCTTGATCCCTTTCTTCCCTTCTTAGAACCTTGTTTAGTTCCACGTTTGCGTCTTTGAGATTTCTTGAAATGGGCTCTTCCTTTTGAAGTGCCTACAATTGATCTTATTTGGATTGTTCCTGCAGTTATCAAACTTCTAATGTTGTCACGAGTGATTGCATCTGTGACATCGTCTAGATATTCTGGATCAAATCTTACTCTACCAGCTCCTACTCCAAGAATTCTGGAGACGAGTAGTCTTTTTGATTTAAGATTT
>JBGPGB010000101.1:0-6125 GCA_041483595.1 Nitrosotalea sp. | reverse complement strand
GTAAAAATTCGATTAGTTGTTGCTGTGACAAGATAAGTGACATTAGCAATGATTCTGTAGGAAAGAGTTCACCCTTGGTGTTGATTGCCCTGCTATGCTTGTAACATTCTGAGAGCATCTTTTTGAATAGTTTGCGATCTTGCTCTCTCAAGCCATCTGCAAAGCCATTCCACGACTGGATCTCCTTTGATAAAGTGTCATCTTTTGGAGATAGAGTCATTTTTTCTCAATTGCAAGAGCAATCTGTTTGTATTGATGAAATATCATGCTCATCATTATTGGATAAATCCTGACAGGCATGGCAGACATCATACTAGCAGAAATGTAGAGCCTTGATATTGCAAATAATTTATCAAATGACTTTCTATATGATTTGTCAAGCGAATTTCTAAATATTCTCCATTGCATCTCTTCATGCACTAACGCTATTCTAAAGGACGGAATTGTTCTTCCCATAATATCACCTTACAACCACTTCCAACTCTGATTCTTTGGCAAACACTGGATCCTTGTCATCAATCGTAAAACAAATTCTATCGTCTTTCTTTGATATTCTTACTATTCTATCGCACATGTCATTTATGATGTAATCAAATTTGGTTTGTCTTGATATGGATATCACTACAAGACATTCTGATAGATTAGAAATTGATTTTACAATTTCTTGCAATATTGTTTGGGCTTCTCTTGAGTCAATATATGGATCAGAGAACATTCCAAGAATATCTGATATGACAATAAATTTTGATTTATATTTTTGTATTATTTTTGGTAATTCATTAATGATTAGACTTGCAAGCTGATGTATGGTAAATGCTCTTGCTGTAATTATCTTTGACAGGACATCTTCAACTGACATTCCATATTGTCTTGCAAGGCTTATGCCAAGATATGGCTCTGAACTGTTTGCAGCATCTACTAGTATTACACTTGAATCAAGACCTCCATGTCTTTTTGACAATTGGGCTCGTACACATAACCTCTCAATTAGTTTTTGAGAACCACATCCTACAATTGCAACTCGTTGGTCTGTTCTTAGAAATTGTATTATTTCATCAATCTTTGATATATCAAATGTCATCTTTGGAATGGCAGAAGCCTGCTGGAATAATGCTGGTTTTACCATTCTGCTAGTAACTGGTCTTTTGTCCAAGCTTTCAGACAAGAATGAGCCACATTCTGGACATGATTCCATGGAATGATATTTTGTCAGGTCTTGCTGTAGCTCTCTTAGGACAGTATTACAATTTGAACAAAAATATTGCACAGTTTTCAATCGAGTACCGTATTTTACGGTAACAGCTATAAAATGTTTGAGGTCAATTTGAAAAATCAGATAGTGATCGCTGCTTTGTATCCTTCCAAATTACAGACTGCAAACCCATCAAAACTCTCAATTTGTTTGCAGTAACAGGGGCGAATCCCTCAAAGTGATTGTTTGCCATCACTATACCAAATGCGACTTGATTTTTTATCGAGTCAAGTTTGGCTGCCCATTTTTGTACCAGTTCTGTCCTATCTTTTTGGATTTTGCCAAATTCAGCGTCTGGTATGCTCCTGTCTCCAATTAACCTAAGGTATACAAAATCTGTTGTAATTGGAGCGGGATTATCTACACCTTCAATTTCATTCCATACAAGACAGAGTTCTTTTTCAGACAAGAATTTGTAAACCTCATCAGTAAACCAAGTTTTATGCCTACCTTCTACTGCATATCGATAATTTTTTGGGAGATGGTTCACCATTTTTTCAAGATTTGGTTTGGCTTCTGAAAATGATAATGATGGTGGTAGCTGGATCACAAGTACAGATATTTTCTTCCCTAAAGGTTTGATTGACTGTAAGAATTGATCAAGATAGGGACCTGGCTTGAGTCTTCCTTCATGGGTAATTATTTTTGGAAGTTTGGCAGAAAAAATAAAATTCTCTGGGGTGTCAGAGAACCATTTCTTTGTCATTGATTGTGACGGGATTCTGTAAAACGTAGAATTTACCTCAGTAATATCAAAAGCAGATGAATAGTGTTTTAGATAATCTGTACTTTCCATAGTTTTTGGATAAAATGGACCTATCCAACCTTGATAACTCCATCCAGTACACCCAATTTTTAGATCCATCAAATCTATCTATGCTTTGGTTATTTTTAATGCATGAAAAGTTATTTTTAACACTTAGCTGTTTAGATTCAAATCTCTTATATGAAGAAAAGTAATTCATCGTCCCTTTTTGTTTATCGGATTATGTTTGCAGAAATGTTATATTAAGAGATGAGTAAATCAACACTTGAAATTGTTTATCTGGTTTACCAGATCGTTGTAATGGCTAACAAGCCCGTTGTAATGATTATACTGCTCCTGAGATGTAGCGACACTAGGCATACCGTCTAGCTGAGGTTTCATTGCATCGATTTGCGTTTCTAGGGCAAGGTATTGTTTAACTTGATCTTCGGAACAACCATTTAATTTTCCAAATTGTGCCTCTCCTTGAGATGCCGTATAGCACTCATTACCAAAACTCTGATGGTTCAACCCCTCAAATGCACAAATACCTCCATAACAGGCTACAGCTCCAGACACGTGATCAGGAAATAATAGATTGTGTTTATGCCCAAAATCACCCATCCATGAATCAATAGCAATGGTTAGCGACGGATTACTCAATGTTGGTGTGCTTCCATATCCTTCCATGTATAGATTCTCAGCTACATCTTCATTACTTACAAGTCCAAATTGCGATTTTATTGTATAAGAACATGTACCTGTCTTTGGGTTAGTATGATCGAAATATCCATAGTTATAATTGTCCTTAGCTCTTGCTAATGCGACATCAAAAACTCTCTGATCAAAACTTATGGGCTTTTCTCCGTTGGAAACCCTTATTGTATTAATGTAATCTATTGCCTTTTTAGAATCAGCTTGGCTAGTTTGTTGTGGAGAAGTAACATCCTGTAGTAATTGCTGAGGTTTGGCAGCTAACTCTGTAAAATTTGGAACACGAATTGGTATTGATATTGGTAATTGTATTTTTGGCAGTGGTGAAAGTTTAGGAAGAGATATGGATGTAAAATTTTGAATTGGAACTGTGAAGTAAGGAGAAATTGTTATACCATTATTAGATATTTGCAACAATCCGCTTTGATATGCGTAAGCAAGAGATACTAATGCGATAACAATTATGAATACTGCAATAATCTTTTTGTAGCTACGTTTTCCAGCATGTCTTCTTACACCATGGTAACGGTTATCATATCTTCCATTTTTCCAATTACGCCACTCGTCATCTCTCATATTTTCTCCTAACTATGTGTAAAATGATGTTCCAAGTATTCATCATGATTAGTAAACTTTCTAGGCGGACGGCAATGAGAACATACCCACAGGGTCCTATCATTGTCACGTACAATACTAGATTTTATCTCTGTTTTTTTAAGTACTGGATCAATATCAAATTCCTCAAGAAACGTTTTTCTCTTTTCTTTACATTCGGGGAAATTATCTAGGTGGGATTCCAACTCTTTACCCGCATTTTCAATCAAATGCGGTATTTCAGAAACGTAACCGCAGGTTTCACAAATTACACTGTATCTGCCTGTAGTAACATTCTGACCATACTTTCTAAGCCATGTTTTTCGAATGTATGGAACATAAATAACTTTGGGACATCTATGGCTATTATATTGTAAATGTTCTAGACAAACTAGCTGTTGACATAACTTGCAACGTTTTGAATTAAGTCCATGTAATTTTTCTGTACAACCGTCTTTGGCACAGGTTGTTTTGATATGCATCATGCTTTTTTGTTACGAGGACTTGAATCATTTAATCTCGTATGTATGCAATAATAACATACGATATTTTGTCAGACCAAGCGTGATTATGTTCAAGTAGATTTGTTGTAGATATATGTGAAATTTAGTTATTTTTTTAAAGATATAATTTGGAATTTATGGATTTACATATAATCTCAAGAATTTGTCTAGCCTTCTCCTCGGTAGGATATTCTTCTCTTAAGTGACAAGATGCTGAAGTATTTCCAACCATGCAACCAAACCCATTTTTCTGAAGGGTTTCTAATACTAGACTCTTGAAAATTTTTTCATTTATGGCAAAAGTTACCATTAATGAGTATCCTTTATCATCATCTGTAGCAAATTCATAATTTCCACCACTAATCAAGCGAGCATTTTTAGTTCTGAATTTCTTTAGGTTAATCTTAAAACGAACCCAGTTTTCATCAACATAACCAGTTACATCTTTTCCTTTAATTCTTTCACTATTAAATTCGGCACGATCTTGTTCCAATGGACTGTAATCTGTTGTACCGGTTTGTTTTCTACTTACAAAAATTCTACTTTTTGCAATTCTTCTCTCATTATAGTTTATTTTGATTATTGTCTCAAGATCTTCTGAAATATGCGGTATTGAAGTATCGGGATTAGAATCATTAAACAATACTTTTTTTAAAGTTTTAAATTCTTCAATAGTAATTTCACCTTTTGCAAGTCTATTTTTGAGAATTGACAAAAGATGCCCCTCTTTCTGAAGATTATCAGATTGCTCCTCTTCAATCAATGTGAATAAATCAACCTTTCATCGTTTTTTGTTATGTAGGCATGAATCATTTAATCTCGTATGTATGCAATAATGACATACAATAATTTTGGTTCGAATTGGTACTAATCCTTGAGGATTTTTTGCATTAAATTTTTAGAAAATTCTTAATTTGAGATTATCCAAAACCATGTGCGTTACCACAATTCTTACACATGGGTGCTCCTGTGCAGTGAGCACTTTGACAAACTACACAATAATCCATTTTGCCTCCACAATAGTCACAAATCATAATGTCAGTATTTCAAGCAATCACATATTTTATTAGTCTAATTTTTCTTCAATCCTCCAAAAGTTTCTTGAGATCATTAAATTCTTCTTTTGATATTTCCCCTTTTGCAAGTCTATTTTTGAGAATCATGAGCGAATAGTTTTCTTCTAAATATTCTGATGGCTTTGTGCTAACGTTTTCTGTGACATTCTTTTCTGTTGTCATGGAATTTTTTAGACGGCTTTTCATTTCATTTCCGCTGGAATCCTCTTTATTATTGGATACTGGTTGTACTCCCCAATTCTCGCTATTGCATATGGGACAAGTATGATGTTTTAATACATAGTAAATAATGCCAGGAATAATTCCAAGTAATAATAAAACAAACAATGCTCCCATACTTACATGTCTTTTAGGTTCTACCAGTTGGCTACAATTAGAGCAATATCTCAACGGTATAGTTCTTAGAAAGAGATTATTTGTATACTTGTATATGTAATTGTATAATGCAGATGATTGAAAGATGGTATCGCTGTTCAAAATGTGATACTTATGATGTGCGTAGAGCAGACGAAAAATCTGATATGTTCAAAGATCCAAGATGTGAAAATTGTAATGGTAAATTATCAATAACCTGAAAAATCACCCTTCAAAGGAAATTGTGACAGTTTTATAGCATAGAGCAAGCAATTCTACATATTTTTACATCATATTTTGATGTTGTATCTCAAATTAGCACTGCGGTTAAAGATAATAGGTTTGAAAGCACATCCAATGTGTTTGTAATATGACTGATGATGTGAGATATTATTATAGAGAATATACAAACACACACCAAGTTTATCTTAATAGAAAATTACAAACCATAGAAAATCTCATATGTGATATTCCAATTATTGAAGAATGTATAGGATTTCAGTTCTGGCTGGACGGTCAAGTGGCGGAGATAATTAATTCAAAAGAAAATAGTTTTAGAAAAATAAATATAGAAACTCCAAACATTGCAAAACAACTGGTAATTAGTTTTTCATTGTATAGAAGAAATCACCAATATCTCTTCAGTGCATTTGAGTTGGCATATGCAGGTTTATGCGAACCCTCCTATGGCATTATGAGAACCGTTCATGAATCAATATTGGCATTATGGTATGTCAGTACACATCCAGATGAATCTGAAAGTGTTTTGGAATACATGTACAATAATAAAAAGGGAGGTACACAATATTCTCATAATCATTTTCTAAACTCACTTTACATGGGAGAAATGGCAGAATCTATGAAGCAATCGTATTCGGACTTGAGCC
>JBGPGB010000100.1:0-6133 GCA_041483595.1 Nitrosotalea sp. | reverse complement strand
GGAAGTGTACAAACCGTAGGCGTTGATTGTGGTTCTGAAGGACTAAAGCAGATAGCATTCGAACAACTAGTCATACAGGGACAATATGTGATCTTCATCCCTAGGTGGAGATTGGATGCCCAAAGATTGTTGCGCGAAAAAGGGCTTACCATGCGCCGTATACGAGCTCTGATGGATATCGTATCTGAAAACGATGACATGAAAGAGGATGCTGAACTGATCCATGAAAAATATAGGATGAAATTGTTAACTCTGGATGAGACCGAAAGCCAGATAAAAGAAAAGTTAGAGAAAAGACTTGCAGAACTTGAGAATCAGCTAAAGTCAATCAGGATGCTAAGATTTGATGCAAAGTTGCAAAACAAGAGCAATGAAATATCTGATGCCAAGTATGATTTAGTCAAGACTCACACGGTCGAAATCATTGAACACATCGAACATGAAAAGGCAGAGATAACAAGTATCCAACGTCGCATCAACGATCTTTCAGTTGAGAGTGGAGAGCGCACCGAGAGTCAAAAACAGGACGTTCATTCAGCCGCCATTTCATATCTTGGAAAGGTAGAAAATCCTTCACCTTCACTGCCACAAACTCCAATATCTGCTAATGCAGGAGTTGGTACTAGTATTCCCACTACACCGACACCAAAACCAATAGCCATTGGAGCAGATGGTGATGAAGCCCAGCAAGATTCAGATTGGCTTAAGAGAATATCATCGTCTTAAAATAATCTGATGGGATGAAGGATTCGCTCCCAACTCCAATTTGAGCGAACCTTTTTTTGACATACATACAACTAAACCATATTGGATTCTACTTATGAAATAGGTCTTGGAAACCATGATTTCAAGACTAGAAGTGATGCAGCTCACGATGGCATAAAATTTTGGGAAGCTCAAGCAGCTAGTCTTCACTGGTTTGAAAAGTGGCATACTGCTTTAGACTGGAATCCTCCATTTGCAATGTGGTTTGTAGGAGGGAAGATTAACGCTTCATACAATGCACTGGATGTAACTGTAAAGAAAAACCCTGATAAAAAGGCCATAATATGGGAAGGCGAGGACGGAACAAAAAGAGAACTGACTTATCAAGAACTGTTATCTGAAGTATCTAAACTTGCAAATGCATTAAAATCTCTTGGAGTAAAAAAAGGAGACAGGATAACAGTTTACCTTCCAATGGTGCCTGAATTGATAATATCCTTATTAGCTTGCGCAAGGATAGGTGCCATTCACACTGTAATATTTTCAGGGTTTAGTGCCAAATCCATAAGAGACAGGGTAGAAGATTCCAAATCCAAAGTTATAATCACTGCAGATGGGGGAAGGAGACGGGGCAGCATAATAAAATTAAAAGACATGGTAGATGAGGCCATTCAGGATCTTGATTTTGTAGAAAATGTAATTGTTCTGGAGCATACAAAAAATCCTATCGCTTTTACTAGACGTGATAAAAAATGGGCAGATCTAGTTTCCACAATGTCTTCATCATGTGATGCAGAAATACTTGATAGCACGCATCCACTTTACATTCTTTATACATCTGGAACAACGGGAAAACCAAAAGGGGTACTACATGGAACTGGTGGCTATCTTACTCATGTTTATAGTACATTCAAGTGGATTTTTGACATTCAAGATTCAGATGTTTATTTCTGTACTGCTGACATAGGATGGGTTACAGGCCATAGCTATGTTGTATATGGTCCATTAATGCATGGAGTAACTCAGATATTGTATGAAGGAGCCCTGGATTATCCAACCCTTGGACGAATATGGGAGATTATCTCACGATACAACGTTACAATTTTGTATACTACGCCAACTGCACTTAGAATGTTCATGAAATTTGGAGACGAGCTTCCCAACTCTAATGATCTTTCCAGTTTAAAATTACTTGGAACAGTTGGAGAACCAATCAACCCGCAAGTCTGGAAATGGTATTATCAAACAATTGGAAAAGGAAGATGCCCAATTGTAGATACGTGGTGGCAAACTGAAACTGGAGGAGCTTTAATCTCGCCAGTTCCAGGACTAGAAACAATTCAACTAAAACCAGGTTCTGCAACAAGACCTGTTCCAGGTGTTTCAATATCCGTAGTTGATGAAAACGGAAAAGAAGTACAACCAGACTCCAAGGGATACCTCGTAGTGACAAATCCTTGGCCAGGAATGCTTCTTACATTATGGAATGATGATGAAAAGTACAAAACAATCTACTGGTCAAAGTACAAAAACATGTACTATCCTGGTGATTATGCGCTTAAAGACAAAGATGGATACATCTGGATGCTTGGAAGGGCAGATGATGTACTCAAAGTGGCAGGTCATAGATTAGGGACTGCCGAATTAGAGAGTGCTTTTGTTTCTCACAAAACAGTGGCAGAAGCAGCAGTATGCGGAATACCTCATGAAGTAAAAGGAGAAGCAATCATTTCATTTATTGTTCTAAAAGAAGGAGTAACACCAACCAACGAATTAAAAGAAGAGCTGGTAAATCATATTAGAAAGACAATAGGTCCAATTGCAGCTCCTGATCAATTGCATTTTGTTAAAAAACTTCCAAAGACTAGAAGCGGCAAAATTATGAGACGACTTCTAAAGGCTATGGCAAAAAATGAACCAATTGGTGATATCAGTACGTTAGAAGATGAAGCATCTGTAGATGAAATAAATGCTGCATTTATGGAACTAAAACAAACACTGGACAAGTTCTAAACTCAGATAGATATAATCTGCATCTTTGATCTTTCAGTAATTTGGAATTTGTCTGTAAATCCAGCAGTTACTTCTAAAACATACTTTGCCTTTTTGTTGTCCGCATTTTGTACTGTGCATGTTACTGTTTCCAATGCCGACTTGCAGGGAGGTACATTTTTTTCTATGTGAATAACATTTCCGTTTACATCAAACCAAATTATGTCTAATGGAAACTGCATGTTAAGCATCCAAATTGGTACAACTTGTTCTTGAGTAAATACAAAAATCATTCCCTGATCATCAGGTAACTGATTTTGGAACATCAACCCCCTAATCTTCTGAGCATCAGTTTCTGCAATCTGTACATCGAGTATCTTACTGTCTATCTTAATAGTTCCTCTTGGAAACTTAACTTCTGCAAGCTTGGAATCTGCAGGAATTGTTAGTACTCCAACTATTCCGATGATTACTGCTGCAATTGCTATTGGAATTAAAACTTGGGCCCTTGTTGCCACAAAAAACCAGTGTCAATATCTAGTTAAAAACTAATGCAAAAATAATGGAATTTCTTGAATTAATTCATCTTGTCTTTTATGTGGGAATAATCACTGAAAAAATTCTTTGTCTCCTGACCAACATCTTTGATGGTGGCACCATTATAGACTCTTTCTAGATATTTTCCAGCAATTATCAAAGGGATGCCAAAAGGAGTGGTTATTGGATCTGGTGAAAGGAGGAAGATAAATCCTATTTTTGTAATCCTTTTTCCAGGTGCAGGTGCTCTCTGGAGTGAGCCAAGAGCACGGGCGGTTCCCCTATCATCTATTTTTCCAAGTTCTGAGTATATTTTTGCCCTTCTATGAAGGGAATCGCTTACCTTCCTTATTTTATCAATACCTTGCCTTACTCCCTCATCCATACGCCATCCTTTTTGAAAAAATAGTTAAGACTTCATGCAAAAGATCAATCACAACTGGGTGAAAATTTCTGATCAACAGATTAGGTTATATGATTTCATGTATAGTTATCAAAAACATGAAAGAAAAGCGTGCAGAGCGACTGGAATCAATAAAAGAGGCTCATAAATCGGCAAAAACTGACTATTCTAGAATCGAGGACTATCTTGAGGTGATATCTGAACTTGTGGAACTTAAAGGATATGCCAATACTATTGATATTTCCAGATATCTTACAGTTAGCGCTCCTTCCGTTACAAAGATGTTGCAAAAACTAGCTGAAGGGGGATATCTTGAATATGAAAAATATAGAGGAATAAAATTGACCCAAAAGGGTTCAGCCTTGGCAGATGCGGTAAGGCAAAAGCATGGAACATTGCTTGAATTTTTTATGATTCTTGGAATAAACTATGAGATAGCAAATCAAGATGTGGAAGGAATTGAGCATCACCTAAATCCTCAAACTATAAAACAACTAAGAAAGTTTGTTACCTTTTTAAAATCAAACCCAAAAATTCTTGAGAATTTTCAGTAACTAATCATGAACAGTTACTTTGATGTCATTTTTTGACATTACAGCATCAATTAATCTTCTACCGGCAGTAGACTTTTTTGCAATTATTATTCTACCCTTCTTTCCAACTCTCGTGGACAATACATTTTTGTCATTAACATGAATCTCCGCATCCATCCCAGATTTTGAGGTGTCAACTTCTAAAATGAAATTATTTCCTGATTCTGACAAGTCAAACCATTCTCCACCTCTTGAAGATCCTTCCTTTGGCTCTACATCTATGTGAACACCAAGTGTTTTTTCAAGCTCATTTACTGTTGAACCACCACGGCCTATGATTGATGGTATGAACTCTTTGTCTACTCTTACTCGTATGCTGTTATTTGATAAAATTTCTATTTCTGCATCGGAATCAAACCTCCGTATTGTGTCCCTGATTTTTGATTCTGCAAGTTTTTCAATACCTCCACTTTTACTTTCTTTTGATATTGGAATGACTATGTTTTCCTCACCGTATGTGTAGATCTCGTATTCTAGATTATGGTCCTCAAAATTTCTAATTTCTATGACTGGTCTTGCCAGATCTTGCTCTGTCATTCCAGTGGGGACCTTGACTTTGAATTCTAATTCATATACTTTCGAAATCTGACCTGCTTGAACAAAAACCACTGTATCTAAAATGTGTGGAATCATGCCGAGCTCAACTTTTCCTATGAATCTCTGTATTGCGTCAAGTGGAGCATGGGCATGCACAACTCCAACCATGCCAACCCCAGCAAGTCTCAAATCTGAAAATACTCTAAAATCGTGAAACCTTCTTACCTCATCGAATATGGTATAATCTGGCCTTACGAGAAGCAGTATGTCTGCCGCATTTTCAAAACTTCCTTCCAATTGTGTATATTGGGTAACCTGCTTGCTCACTTGAAGATCTCTTGGAGATTCGAATGTCTTTACTATCTTACCTTTTTTTGAATAAAAATCCGCAAGACTTGATGCTAATGTACTCTTTCCAGAACCTGGAGCACCCGAAATGAGCACTCCTTCTGCTTTTTCAGTCAAGCGTTTCATTAATTTTTCAGAAATTGTATACTGCTCTAAGGACATTTTTACTATTGGATGAGTTATTGTGATTTCATAGCTGCTTGAAAACGGAGAGTGGGTTGTCACCACTCTGAAATCCTTGTATTGGATTACCAATACTCCTGATTTTGATATCTCAATCATACCTAGCTGAGTAGCTCTTGATGCTTCCAAGATCTCAGTAGTGATTCCCTCCAAGTATTCTTTTGTTAGTGGTATTTGTCCAATCTCTGTTAGTAAAAATGCGCCAGGCTTTCCTCGCTTTGCAAGAGGTAATGTTCCTTCCTTGAGATGAATGCTCATGGTTTGGGCATCAAAGAATTTCTCAAATTCTAAATCTGAAATCTTTATCTGTGGTTTTGAATACCTTGTCTTCACTCCTTCTACCTGTGCTACTAAAGCCTGAACATAATCTGCAGTGTAAAATGTAGCACCATTCTTTTTTGCTATGTCTTTTATTATAGCGTCAATTCTTCCATGTCTTGCAAGTTTGATATCTTCCATGGAGGGTCGTTCGCCCTCAAATCTGAGAATAATGTTGTTTTTTTCTGATAGTTCTCGAATTTTTTTGATCTCTTCCAGTCCAACAAAACCGTAATCCTTGTGCTGAGAAGCTTGAGATTGTAACTCATCCAAGACTGCAACCGGTATTATTATCTCACAATTTGTTAGTGTCCCATCTTCAATTAACTTGGTAATTTCACCATCTATTATGATACTAGTATCTACTACGTATTTTTCCATATAAGTAGTCATTTTTAGCACCTTTTAATTATAGCTGTAAATTCATAAAGAACAAATGGATTATCTGGGTGATCTCTTATGAATGAAAAAAAAAATGCCGTCCTTATAATAGAGGACAGTGTGGCAATTGCCATTT
>JBGPGB010000099.1:0-6136 GCA_041483595.1 Nitrosotalea sp. | reverse complement strand
ATACTAATCGCGATTGGGATTTTAATTTTTTTCTTTGCACCAAATTACTATAAACAAGACCTCATAGGAGGTTTGTCCATCATAACTCTGGGTTTCATACTTGGTGGAATAGGATTTTACATTGCTTTTTTGAAAAAAAGAACATAATTTCAAGCATGACCAAAAAGGAATACTTTTTCTTACCTTAAAACCAAAGTTCCTATAATGGGACTTTTTGGGCGTGAAAAAAAGGATTCTGGAGGGACAGATAGATTTGAGAAAGATAATAAAAAGAACCTTGCCTCAGAAAAAGAAAAAGATCAAGAAGAGATTTACAACCTAAAAAAAGAAATTCAGGATTTAGCAACCTGGTTAGTATCGTATACCTCTGAATTAGAGAATGCGAAGACTGAGATTAATGCTGTTACCAAAGAATTAGAAAGACTACTTGAAGAGGTGGAGTTTACAAGAAATGAAATCAGTTCATTAAGATCAGAGAGGGAGAAAATGCTAGAGGAGGCAGATTTTACAAGAAATGAAATCAGTTCATTAAGATCAGAGAAAGAATCAATTCTAAAGCAACTCAAAGAGGCAAAAAAGGAAGTAGAAATTGCAGAATCTCAAGATACACGTATTGGAGGAGAACAGATAGACATGAAATCCAATAACGTGCATGATGAATTATCAAGAATAAATTTGGAAAAAGAGTCAGCCAATTCAGAATTGGAAGAAACAAGAATTAAGATCTCTTCCGCAAAAGAGGAATATGAAAAGATTTTATCAGCAAAGGAAAATGAAGAAAAAGAAATCGAATCATTAAAGACTCAATTCGAAATGAAGAAAAATGAGATTCTTTTATCTAAAAAGGAGTTGGAATTTATTGAGACAGAGCTTTCTACAGTGGGAAGAGGTTATGATACAAAGAAGATTATAGAGGCGGCAGGAGCTGTTGCTGCATCAATTAATGTAAAATATGAATATACCAAAAAAGAATTAGAAATGGTAAAGGTAGCTCTTGGAAGAACAAAAGAAGAATATGAAATGGTAAAAAAAGAATTAGAATTTCTAAAGAATAAAATCAAGACAGAAAACATAGCAAGTGAAATGTAATAACACACAACATCCGAATTAGACAACCTTTTAAGATATGAGTACTAAAAAGGCATGTGAATGAGGCATTTGTCTTATTAAATGTAGATTATAAACAACAACAAAAAATAATCGAAACAGCAAAAAAAATCCCAATAGTAAAGGAAGTAAAGACGATTTATGGAATATACGATGTTTTGATAATTCTAGAGTCAAACAATATGCAAGATATCAAAACTGCAATAGATGTAGATCTACATAAAATAGACGGAATAAGCAACATTACCTCACTTATTTCTGTAAATTAAATTGACCCAAGAATATGAAGTGATCATAATCGGAGGCGGACCTGCAGGATTGTCTGCAGGAATATTTGTTGCAAGACAAAAAGTATCATGTTTATTAATTTCAAAAGACTTGGGAGGACAGCTAAATCTAATTCCAAAGCTTGAGAATTATCCTGGAACAATAATGTCAAGTGGACCATTACTTGCAAAAACCCTGGAAAATCAATTCCTAATGTTTGGAGGAGAGATGATTTATGACACAGTAGAAAGAGTAGATGAATCAGAATTAGGAATAAAGGTCAAGACAACACGGTCGGAATATGCAACAAAAGCATTAGTTGTCGCACCAGGTAAAGTACCAAACAATCTGGGAGTAGAAAATGAATCTACATATGTAAATAAAGGAATACATTATTGTACAAAATGCGATGCCCCATTTTACCAAGGTAAAACAACTGCGGTAATAGGAGTAGGTGCATATCTATTAGAATCAGGAATTTTACTTTCAAGAATGGCTTCAAAGATCTACCTAATTTACAAGGGTGGAGCATTAGGTGGAGATAAAGAAATGATTGCGGCGATTGAGAAGAAAGAAAACATAGAACTTGTTCCTCAGTCTTCTGTCAAAGCAATATCCGGTGGAAATAATCTTCAATCAATTACTATCTTAGATAATTCTGGAAATGAGAGGATCGTTAACGTAGACGGACTTTTCATAGAGATGGGTTCAAAAATAAATCTTGACTTTGTAAAACACCTAGTCAAGATAAACACTAAAAATGAAATTGAGATCTCAAGTGATGGAAAGACATCTCATCCCGCGATATTTGCCGCAGGCGATGCGTCAAGCATTCCCTACAAACAGATTGTGGCAGCATGTTCTGGCGGAGCTACAGCTGGACTATCTGCATTCAATTATGTTGAAAAACTCAAGGGAAGGTCTGGAATACGAGCAGATTGGAAGAAGACCATAGGGGATACAGTATTTCATTACTAGCGAAGCTGTATAAGATACAACCATGTTTTACTAATTCTCTTGAATTGGAGATTTTATCAGTTGCCGCCTAAGAGTTAGTGCTAGTCCTACAGAGGCACAGGAAATAAGAGTCGCAGTAAAAAATATGAGAATATACGAATCGGAAGTAGGAAAGACTCCAACAATTCCTGGTAACGAAGTCTGGTGTGTTTGCATGTACATTCCTGCCATGGCAGGACCAACAGATGCACCAATTATCCTTATTAGCGTACTCATCCCAAGTGAGGCCCCAATATCTTTCCTAGGGGAAGCCAACATAATGACGTTCATTGCTCCAACATTTGTCAAAGAAAGTCCTGTTGACAATATTGCAAGGTTGGCTGACACTGCAAATTCTGTAGAGTGATACAAGCAGAGACTTACAAATCCAAATGTGCTGATAATACTTCCCAATATGATAGGTTTTGTTGAACCAAGCTTTGAAACAATCAAACCGGCTGTTGGTCCAAATATCAACAAGACAATGGCAAATGGAAGCTGTATGTTACTAGTCATCAAAGGATCTTCACCAAATCCCAGCGGTGAGGGACTTCTAACAAGTACAGGAATTGTCTGAAATACCATGAACATGGACATGCCCACAATCATTATCATTATGTTAGCAGGTAGAATGGTTTTGTTTGCCAGTATTTTCAAATTAACAAGTGGTGAGATAGATCTTTTTTCAATTATTGCAAAAAGTACCAAATAAACAATTCCAATTACAAGAAGACCCATCATTGTAAATGAATCAGAACTGTCACCGTTTTCTACCATGGTCAATGCCATCAAAAATGAACTAACAGAAACGGTTAGGGTAATTGCACCTTGGATATCGATTTTACTCCTATTATTGCCACTTTCACTAGTTTTTTCACTTTTTATGTGTAAATAAGGTTCTGCAACATGTATGAAACGTGCAATAATCACAAGTAATGCAATTGAGATAGGAATTACAGAGAAAAATGTTGATTCCCAGCCGAAATTTTGTATGAGATGACCACCAGCAACTAGGCCAATTACTGCCCCCGTTGCAAACATGGATGATATTATTCCTTGGCCTATTGCCAGTTTGTTTCTTGGAAATAATTCTCTGATAATTCCAAATGCGATTGGGAACATGGACATACCTATACCTTGAATTACACGGACTCCAAGCATTTCATAGATATTTGTGACAAACCCTCCTAATGATACTCCAACTACATATACCGCCATGATTATGAGTAAGACTTTTTTTCGCCCATAGATATCAGAAAGCTTGCCAGTTATTGGAGTCATAATCGCTCCTGCTATAAGATAAGTGGTAAGAATCCATGATGACATACTATAAGATATGCCAAAATCCCTAATCAAATCAGGAATAGCTGGAATCAACATGGTTTCAGAATACATCACCATAGTAGCAATCAAACTCAAAATTACAAGAGTTTTCCATGCTGAGGATGAAATTTTTTCAATGTTTTCATCAGATGGTTTGGATAAGACCATTTAGCTCGTGATCCTTTTGTTTCCTTTTACAGGTAGAGGTGTTTTATCCAATTCAAAGGACATTGTCAAGTTCTGGGATATTTTACGAAGTGTATCAAGAGTTATTTGAATATCACTTTCTGGAATATTTTTAGTTGAAGATTTTCTTATTTTTAGAGCACATTCTGTCATGGACTCCCATAAAGAATCAGCTCTTGATGTGAGAAATATCCTATTTACTCTTCTATCAGTCGAGTCTGCTTTTCTTTTTAGCAAACCTTGCTTTTCCATTCTATCAATCATGGGAACTAGGGTTGGCCCTTCAATTCCAATCTTATTGGCTAACTCTTTTTGGGTCAAACCAGGTTGCAATATAAGAGATGCAACTATACGCCATTGGCTTAGAGTAACTCCAACATTTTTTCTGAGCTCAATGTCTAAAGATCTCTGAAAATATTTTGCTGTAATGTTTACAACAAATCCCACACTATTTTCAAGGTCATATCTATTCATATTTAGAATACTAATCGTTAGTATACTAATGATTATAAATCTTCAATGAAGAGCTAGCGATTTGCTTATATCTCCAACAAACTTGAATGCAATAATGACTAAAGAACCCAATGTAGTAGGAGTGAAAGTTCTGGAACAAAACGGTGTCAATGTAAAAGAGCTGATAAAGGCTCTAGTTTACAATGCATCAGTAGAGTTTACAGCATACTATTACTTCACAAATCTAAGAGCCCATTGTGTTGGAATGGAGGGAGAAGCACTCAAAGGAGTAATCGAAGATGCAAGGATGGAGGATCTCAGTCATTTTGAATCTTGCCTGTCTAGAATCTATGAGCTTGGAGGTAAACTACCACTAAATGCCCAAGATTTCATCAAGATGTCAGGTTGTGAATTTCTACAACTCCCAACAAATCCGATAGATACAAAGGCAATTTTAGAAAAATGCCTAAAGGCAGAACAAGGAGCTCTCGTCAATTGGAATAAAGTCTGTCTCATGACACATGGAAAAGATCCAGCTACATACGATGTTGCAAAAGACATCCTAAGAGAAGAGATAGAACATGAGGCGTGGTTTTTGGAATTACTTTATTCAAGACCATCCGGTCATATGAGAAGAAAATTCCCAGGAGAGAGGCCTCATACCCATAAGCACTCGAGGGCTTTGGGTTAGACCATTTTTCTTTTTAATTTTGATCTTATCGATTATTATTTGGTTTTTTAAAAGGATCAGATAAATATCTACGGACAAACTAAAACCATTGCGAATATAATTGATAATCATCATATGTGGCTTACCAGGAGTTGGAAAAAGTACACTTGCAAAAAACCTTGCGCCACTAATTAATGCCACTATTTTATCTTCAGATAAAATTCGAAAGGAGTTATTCCCCAATCCAACATATTCACCATTTGAACGGAAGTTAGTTTATGATGTGATGATCATATTGGCAAAATATCTCAATGAAGTAGGGAGTAGTTGTATACTTGATGCTACTTTTAACAGAGAAGATTCTAGAATAGAAATAAGAGAAAGACTACAACTCAATGATAAACAATTCCAAATCATAGAATGTTTTTGCCCAGAAAAAGATGTCATCTCCAGACTAAAATCTCGTAAAGATGATTATTCAGATGCAACTATAACAATATATCAAAAGATGAAAAAGATCTACGAACCTGTAAAAATTGAGCATATTATTGCGGACACAACACTACCCCCACAAGAAAATGCTCAGAGAATAATGAAGAAATTCAGAGAAAATGGCAAGGCAATATGATTCACAGAGATTTCAGTTAACATCGCCACATATTCATAAACCATCAAACCTTATGTTGATGTTTACCCAACCTACAAATTGAACATAGAAATTTCCCATCTTTTTCAGGTGTCATAAGCATTGATTCACAGTGGCATTCATTACATTGGCATTTTGTGGCCATCGTATCATTAGATTAATCTCATGACTCTTAATACTTTAGATAATCACAGTACCACCTAACCATAATCGATTCTATGGTAGTTCTTCTGAATTTGGTGCACAGTATTTGTGAACCCATTTACCTGCCGGGTTTTTTGCAATCTCTCCACCCGACTTAATTGGGGCATTACACTCAGAACAGGTAGTCTTGAATTTTGCTTTCACATTATTACCTCATAAGACAGATAGATAAACCATCAAAAATGAAAAGATGTAGCCAACTAGGACTAATAACTAGAACATATTCCTTTTATCAACCCAAAACTTGTCCTTAATTTCATGGTTCGTTCGAAGCAAGCCCTTTT
>JBGPGB010000098.1:0-6242 GCA_041483595.1 Nitrosotalea sp. | reverse complement strand
CTTACTGCGTTCCTGCCATCTCTGGAATTGTTCCCATTCCAAAAGCGAAACAGATTCAACACGGCTGTCATCCATTCCTACCAGCGTGCCATCAGACTCATAGACCATGTTAGATTTTTTCTTTTTCTTCTTTTTAAGTGGTTCCTTATACCCAGGAATATTGGCTGGGTGCATTCTTATTCGCTCCAAAAGTTCTCTTGTTTCTTCTTTTGTGAGGGTAGCAAATTTATCTTCATCCCTGATAATCAAGCATCCTTCTGTTTCGGACCATCCCTCAATAAAATGCGTTCTTTCTAAGTCAGCCCTTTCTTGAGCGTTCATCAAATCATATTCTTCTGGAAGCACCTGTTGAAATGGATAAGGTAATTTAACCTTTTGGATTACTTCCATAGGTGATTCCTCTCTCGTCGGCGCTTGGTATCCTGGTATTTGCAACGCACTTAGATTCAGAAGTTGCAACAACTTTATTGTTGCCTGTCTTGATAAAACGGTGATTGCATCTTTTGCATGACCACCCTGAATAACCAAACAAGTGGTCGATTGGCCACCTAATGCAGCTTGCCATGCAATAATAAAGTGCGGCAAACCGCCTTCGTGCCATGTAAACTTTAATGGCAGCGTTACTTTTCTTGGCATGTCTTTACCGCACTCTTTGCATTGTATGGTTTTGTCGCCGCAATAATGGAAAACATCATTTGGAATGTATCCAGGCTGAAAACAGTTTGGACACCTTATTGCGGCGACTCGAAGCATCACTTTTTCTCACGGCGCTTAAATTCGTTTTGAATTATATTATCAATTGCGTCGATCATATCAAAGAAATCATTGGCATCTTTGCTTCCTAGCAACCAATAATCTACTTCCTGATTTCTTTGCAGAAACTCTACAACTTCTGCTACGTCTGCGCCAACTCTCTGAGTTAATCTTATTGTTATAAAGTATAGATCGTCATCAGATAGTCTACGGGTATACTCTTTTATGGTATCGAAAAATCTGTTGCCTTTCATAAAGCACCTTCATTATGTTTTTGTGTGAAAATTTAGAACGTTTACTGATACGAAATTGGGTTTCGTTTATTGAAATTCAATCCTTTACTACATACATCCTATCCTTAGTTAGTTCTACTGACTTCAAAATTGTGCAGTCTGACCAGAAATTTGTTCTGGTGTCAACTCAAGTTTTCACGCTTTAAGTTAGTAAAAGAAGGATTTAGTGCGTGGATTGAGTTCATTATCCCCCAAAAGGGCGAAATCCTTATTGGAACAACAGAATTGATTATAACACACAATGGAGAATTTGTCCATATCAATACCTCTGGGGTAAAGATTCGGCCCAACGTGCCTACTTAAACTCCCGTTAGGCCGAATAACTCATACCTTGCAGTCTTCGCCGTAAAGAGCCTTCGGGAGGTCATTTGCGGGAAAAAGATGCTCTTCTGGTGCGATTGTGACGCCGCTCTTCTTATATTCATCCAACATCTTCACGAACTCTGAGTAGGCAAACTGACGATAACCTTCGTGAAGGTCTTTGGACATATAATTTTGGAGTCTGGCCATGAACCAGTTACGAGTTTGCTGCAATCCTGGCGAGATTTCGTATTCAGTTGGGTCGAAGCCCAAAACTTTAAATACATCCTGTGGGTCAAGCCAGCAGAAACCAGACATCGGATTGCCTTCCTGATACTGTTCAGGGAAAGGTTTACGGCAAGTCATTTCAACGAAGTGGACAATCAATCTTGTCCAGTTCTTAATCAAATACGGGTCTTTACAGCCATCCCCCTCGATGATTCGGAACTCGATGGTCTTGCGGCCACCAGCAAGAAGCTGTTTTGTGTTCATGCTGTGGTATTTCACATTGCCAACCTTACGAATAAGGTCTTTGCATGTGATTTTTGTGTTGCACTGAACGATATTATTGAATCCCATGTACTGACAATAACGGTTGCGCTTACGGTGTGGAGGTACGCTATCCATGAACAAAGGCTCACATTTCAACCACCAAGCGATAGTTGAACCAAGTTGTTCTTCGCTCAAATCAGCAACTTCAACGTGAATGTGGACGCTGCAACGGTTATCAACTTTAATCTTTGGACTGCTGTAGAATGCTTCAACAACCTTACAAACTTTGCCCAGGCCGGTTGCACCCTTATAAATGGGCGTACATACTTCCATACCGCAACTTGAGTCCGGTTTGATGACCCACACATCGTTATTGTGGGTGTGTTCCCATTCACGAATATCCGTGCCTTCTGTCGAATACTTAGCTACAATCATGGCAACATCGTCAATGCCCGCAGGTTTTTGCCCTTGATCTGGCCTGTTCTTACCATCAAAAGCATTAATCTCAAGCTCGATGCCGAAACGACGCTCATAGCAGAACGACAAGTAAGGAAGTTTGCCAATTCGTTTCATCGGTTCGCCCATTCTTTGTCTCCCTTTTGTTTGCTTAATAAATTCACAGAGCCAAGTATAACTAAATCACAAAAACAAATAAAGCCCAAAAATTTAGTTGATAATTACTGGCAAATAGAGTACAATATCTACCATCAATTCAAGGGAAAAAATATGGATAAATCTTACTTAATGCTGAAAACTACCGACGAACGTTGTTTTTTCACTCATCAAAATAACTATTTGCAACTTGTTGAGTTCGCAAAGACCTGTAGTGCTGAAATTTCCGTCGTAAAAGCCCACGATGTTAAAGTTTTAAACCTCGATGAACTTGCGAAATCTATTTGCAATCATGGAAGTCACCCAAAACCAGATTACGAATTGGAAGAAATTAAATTAACTAAACCAGAAATCGACGTAAAACGCACACGTCGCAAACTCTTAGTACAGGCTACCATAATTGCCGAATATGTAAATGACGCTTTTCTAAAGGGAGAAATCGTAACTTTGAAGGATTTAGAAAGTAAATTCTCAGAGTTTAACTTGTCCAAAGCCGCTATCTGTAACCATATTACACGAAGTCGTATTGAATTAATAGAAAAAGGGTATATTATTAAAAAGCTGAAAAAGGGGCAGTATCAACTTCAAAAGGAAAACCAATGATCGACATTCTTAGAGAGCCAACCCTTGTGTTGAATCAGTTATGGGTTCCGATTTCAACCATAACCGTTCAAGATGCGCTCACTATGCTCTTTGGAGAGTTTAAGGATGCTCATGGGAAGATACTGTCCAAGGCAAACATCCTTGACATTGGCATGGATGAGAATGGCAACACTATAGCGCAAGAGTATAGCTGGGAACAATGGGAAGAACTACCTGTAAAAGAAGGTGAACTCAAACTTCGTGCAGGCGGTTTTGGTAAAGTTTACAGAGTCCCAGAAATCATCATTGCTAAGCGCTACAAGTTCATACCTAAGAACCAGTTGAACTTCAACAGGAAAAACCTCTTCAAGAGGGATCAAGGAACCTGTCAGTATTGCGGTGCAACTGGCGCTGATTCAATGGACCACGTTGTTCCACGTTCTAGAGGAGGAAAGAACGGCTGGGAAAACTGCGTTGTTGCCTGCTTCGCTTGTAACCAGAGGAAAAAGGATCATCTTCTTAGCGAAGTCGATATGAAACTCTTAAAGAAGCCTTCTAAACCAGGGCTTGAAATCTTTACCCATGTACGCAATAGGAAGCGTAGTTGGGAGATTTTCTTTAAGAAATAAAACCATAATGATATTATATTATTATGGAAAAGAAATTCACACTATCAATCACCGCCGTAGCCTCATTCGTTAATAAACTTTTTGAAGCACGTCTCAATGCACACGTTCTACACCTAAAAACCAAATCCTTTGCCCAACATAAAGCCTTGGGTGAATACTATGACCAAATGAATGACCATATAGACACCTTTGTTGAAGTCTATCAGGGTCAATATGGTCTATTAAGCTATAAAGACACAATCAATATTGACGATGATGTTAATCCAGTCAATTACTTCACCAACATAGCTGACATTATCAAATCTTCTCACAGTCTAATAAACGAAGAAGATTCTCATTTAGATAACATTATTGACGAAATGACCGCCGCTACATATCATTTGCTCTATAAATTGAAGTATCTCAAATAAATAGGTTATGAGTTTTAAAGAGTGGTTTGTAGAGAATATTGAAATTGTCGCTATGGGCGATGATATGGATAATGACAATGATGACTTTGATAAGTTTCAAGTCGCTGACGCTGCATGGAAATTAGCTAAAGCCTCTCCTATCCGCATTCTTAGTGATAAAGATTTAGCTGCTGTAGGTCTTCAAGGTGAACAAGTTATAGGCGCACTTTTTACTGGTTGGAAACGAGAAGAGTTTAGTTTTGATGTGGTTATAGACCCCAAATTTCAACAACAAGGCTATGGCAAAAAACTTATTGATTATGCTATGAGTATGTTTAGATGGGATAGCGAAGGAAGAAGCACAGACACACCAGCTTATATTAAAGCAGAAGTTGTTAATAGAAACTTAATTCCATTATTAACCCGTATAGGCTTTAAATTAAAGGGAGTTTATGGTGGTATTACAGTTATGATTTTCAAACCTTAACCAATTCTTCTAAAAGTTAAGTTAATACGCATATTTCTAGGAGTTGTTTCTTTAGGCACTTCATGTACAAACTTGTTTTGAAATGTTCCAGCCATTACAATTAATGCACCATTTTTAACTTCAAAGACTTCTACTTCTTTTGTGGCAATGTTCTTAATTCTAAACCTTCTAGTCTCTCCTAGTGATAATGAACCAATCATGTTGTGATTCATGTTCTTTTCACTATCGGTATGCCATCCTACAGAGTCTTTTTCATTTCTGTATTGGTTAAGTAAACAATAATTGTAGAAACCTAAGTTCCCAGCAATATCTTCTATTTTGTGCTTTATTTCTAGTAAGGTTTTAGTCCAAGGAATTGCTTGATTAGTCGATCCAGAATAATAATAAGTAACTCCCTCATTTCCATAAGAGGAAGTTAATCTAGGCTGCATTACTTCTCTTCCTGCAATCTTCACGGCCTTTTGTGACCATACGCAGTTATCCCTAAGATCAGCAAAGTAACTATCGCTTAGTTCTTTAGAGAAAAACTCTGGGTTGTAATAGAGTAAAGCGCCGTCGCCATAATCTTTAGTGAGTTTCATACTAGTTTCTCTTTAATCCATTTTTCAGCATCAGTAATACTCATTAAACCACTTCTTCTACCGACTTCTTTTCCTTCTTTAAGTAATACAAATGTTGGTACATGAGTAATGCCGTAGTCAGAAAATACATCACCACCGTCGCTGGCTTCGATCTTGGCGAACTTAACATCGGGCATTTTTTCATTTAATGCTTTTAGCGTTGGTTCCATCATTCTACAAGGGCCGCATCCGACCGACCAGAAATCTACAAATACTGCGCCATGCTCAACTTCATTCTTAAAACTGCCTGTTTCTAATACTAACATGTTATCTCCTAGTCTATAAAATCAGCTAATGGTGTAAATCCAAAAATCTTCTTCTTCTTTGGAGGTTTCGCTCTAACGGCATCTTGTATATTAACATAATACGGATGCTGTGCATAGTCCGGTAAGATATAAACGTGCGGATAGGACGTACTTAAAACCTTACACCTGAAACCTCTTATTGTTAGATACTCCCCTGATTTTGGTAATGGGTACATTTCTACAACTACTAACTCTATCTCTTCTTCTCTTTCATCCATAATAATTTTTTAATATATAGTTCATTATCTCAAACTTACAATTAACCCTTTTCTCTAAATCGCCTTTGCTGGGTGTTTCTATACACATATAATGCACTCCACTCTTGTACATTCTGTTTTCTAATGTGCATTTACTAGACTTTACTTCATAATCTTTTTCTGGATGCCAAATTATACCCTTTTCGGCTTCCTCTTCATTGATTTTTTTGCTATCATAAACTTTAAAATATTTACTAGCTATCTCTGGTATTTGTTGCAGTGTTTCCTTTTTACTCTTTTCAGAACACCACATATAATATCCATCCTTTGCTGGCCATTCGTGCAAAGATACAAACAAATTAGGCTTTATCCTTTTCAATACACTATAAATAGCCTTAGCTTCTCCAACCAACTTCTCATCACAAAAGGTTCTGTTAATGTCCTGGTTGATAGCATTAACTCTAATACATTTATCAAAACCATAGGGATTAACTACTGGAAACAATATAACTCTATGCTTTAATTCCGAATGTTCTAATAGGAATTTCTTAACAGCATGAGGACCAGCTATTTCATCACCGTG
>JBGPGB010000097.1:0-6243 GCA_041483595.1 Nitrosotalea sp. | reverse complement strand
TATTAATAACCAAAGAATTGAATCTATACTATGGTGAGATGATTGATTTTATGGACAAACTGTTTACCTTTCTTCCACTGAATTTCTTTAAGCAGAAAATTTAGGAGAGTGTGATTATTCCATTGGAAACAAGATATTGAATTGCCTGTTCAAATGTTTGATCATCTATTGTATCCTGTGACCACATACATGCATCACTTTTGATCCATGCAGGTATGTTTTGAGAGCTAGATTGTGACCCTTGCTGTGTTTGCGGAAGTGTTATCACATGATTAGTTATCAACCACTGGATTGCCTGTACAAACCCAGAACTGTCCATCTGTCCACTACACCACATTGCTCCTATATTCTTGACCCACCCTGGAACTGAAGGAGATGACGGGTTGACTGTCACAGTAAATGATTTTGTTGCCGAGTTTCCAGATGTATCAGTAACAGAACATGACACTGTAGTATCACCTACTGGAAATATTGAATCTGATGCAGGAGTGCATTTTGGAGTAAGTATTCCGGATATGCTTACAGCTGTTACATTATAATGAACTTTGGCACCAGAGTCAGATGTGGTACTTGTAACAATATTTTGTGGAACAATTATCAGCGGCGGTTGATTTGTAGAACCCGATGGTATTGTTGGTGCTGTTACAGTAAATGTCGCAGGTGGAGCACTAGTTACCCCCTGTGCGTATACATCATGATAACCAGCACTGTATGTAGATGGTATTGTAAAGTAGGTAGAGAACGCACCATTCAGTTTAACTGTATACTTGGCCATACCCTCCAGTGATCCTCCATTTTGTATGTTTATTTGTAAATTATCATTTGGTGTAAAACCCATGCCATAAACCCATACAATAGTACCTACAGGGCCACTTGTCGGGGACAGTTTTATGGTTGGTGTAGACGGGATTATGGCTGCAGGTGGTAAAGTCCTTTGATTGGGAGATACAGTAATGTGATCTAGTGGAAGAGTAAGATATGCTGAGGATGAAACTGATGAGGAAACAGATAATGCCATTGCGTTATTATCTAAAATTACAAGAGTTGTGAAGAGCAGTACAAAGAGTGGAACAAGCGGCACTATTTTCATCAACCTTCCCTTACGCATGGATGCGATATCTGAAATGTTAGAAATGAACTTCCGTATGTAAGTCAATAATACAGTCATTTAGTAGAGTGATGTGAGACTGATGAGATATGAGAAGACACAATAATTACAGGTAAAAATGGGGTTTGTTCTAAAAGGGTTTGGGTTATTGATACTTATCAATTCTTGAAATAACCTTCAGTCCTTCTCTGTATACTCTCCAAAGTGCTCTATTTGCAAAATGGTTCAAATCATGCCGATCTAATTTCATTTGAGGGGTAAAGACAGCACCCTTTGATTGGACTATACACTAAGGTGATATCTAAAGTATGAATCAAAATTAGAATGAAAGTTTTATTTTACAAACTTCTTTCTGTAAATACTGGCAACTATCCCAGATCCTATGAAGGGTACTGTCCAGTAAATCCATAGATCATTAAGATAACCCGATACTATCGCAGGTGCCAAAGCTCTAGCAGGATTCATTGAAGCACCTGAAATAAATGCCAAAAAAAAGATATCAAGACCCACCATTCCACCTATTACAATTCCACCAAATCCTCTCAGCCCCCTAGTATGAACAACAACCATAATCACTGTCATCAATAATGCTGTGGCTAGAATCTCAACACCAGCTATGATGGGAATGGGAAAATGATAGTTTGGTGCATTTGCTCCCAGATTTGCCTCTGTACCTATAGCATATTTTACAAAAATGCTACCTAACAATGCACCAATTATCTCTGCAACCAGATATGCCGGAAAGAAATTCTTTGGCATGTGTTTTGTAATAAGAAATCCAACCGTTACTGCAGGATTAAAATGGGCCATGGATATTTTTCCAAAAGCATAAACCATTCCAGCCACTGCAACAGCTGGAGCCAAAGCAACAAACCACAGGCCAAACTTTCCAGCATATTTTGCATCTAGAACTACAGATCCAGTTGCAAATACAACTATTACAAACGTACCAATTAATTCGGCAAAAAACCTCTTTTGGTTAGAGGTTAAATTGCTAGTTAGATTCAAGGGTTGTGACAAGTTCCTTTACTTTAGATTCTATCTTATCCCTGATCTCGCGAACTTTCTCAATTGGTTTTCCCTTGGGATCTTCAATTCCCCAATCTTGAAAATTACCTAGAAAGATAGCAGGGCATTCTGTCTGATCCATACAACCCATACTCACTTTTACAAATGAGGCGCGAATTATCTCTTCTGATAATTCCTTAGGTTGTTGTTTGCTAATATCTATCCCAACCTCTTTCATAGATTCTACTGCAATAGGATTAATCTCTGGTGTGGGTCTTGTTCCGGCACTAATCGGAGCCCATCCCTTTGGGGCATATTTTCTAAAGAAACCTTCGGCTATCTGGCTTCTTCCAGCATTCTCAACACACACAAACAAGACATTCTTTTCTGGCTTTGTTTTTCCAAAGAATTTCATAACATTCACTTTATAGCCCTTATGACAAGACTTGTGATTCTTCTTCCGTCTACCTTTCTGCCTTCCATGTATACTCTTTCGTCGAGAATGCTAACATCGTGAAAACCAGCTTTCTTTATACTTTCAATATAGTGTTCTTGCGTTAATGCACTATCTATACAACTACACCATTGTTCTGTACTGATTTGGCCTTGCTCAAGTTCTTTGTCTGTTACTAGATCAGAGATTACCATTCTTCCGCCTTTTCTCAAGATTCTATAGACCTCCTTGAACGCACTTGTTTTGTCTGTAGTAAGATTAATCACACAATTACTGATCACAGCATCAACAGTATTGTCATTGACTGGAATATTTTTTTCAATGTCACCTTTTCTAAATTCTACATTGGTGTAATTACTATGACTTGCATTTTTCCTTGCTTTTTCAAGCATCTCATCAGTCATATCAATACCGATCACTTTACCTGATTTTGTCACCTTGTTTGCTGACAAGAATACGTCAATTCCAGCGCCAGAGCCAAGGTCTACTATCACTTCGCCCTCCTGTAGGTTAGCAAATTTTATTGGAGTACCACATCCCACACCTAAAATGGATTCTTGTGGGATTGATTCCAATTCTTTTGTATCATAGCCAATTATTTTGGTAGCGTCAAGAGGTGAATCATTTGTACTACATTCTCCCGGCATACAGCAACAATCAGAATTACCTGTTAATGCTATCTTGCCGTATCTTTCTTTTACCTTTTCTTTGATTTGATCACTCATAGAACAGTTTACAAAGTAAACCATTTAAGTTGTCAAGGATAAACAATTACAGTTGGTGTAAAAATGGAAACTAAAAGAAAATCACTTCCTATGGTTAAAGACAGTTGTAGTTTTGATGGGTATGATGCTTCTTCTTTAATGTCAGAAACATCTAAACTTAGAAAGATAATTACAAAAAGAGGTACTCTGGAAATTCTAATTCCCTTGTGCTGTACAACAGAGCCTGTAAGATACAAGCAATTCAAGCAAGCCTTGAAGGGAATTAGCAGTAGGACGTTGGCCATCCGATTAAAAGAACTAGAAAAAAGTGGAGTCTTGGATAGACTGTCCTATAATGAAATCCCTCCTAGGGTGGAATACAAACTTACTAGCAAAGGGCAGGAACTTGTAGAATCCATGATAGATCTTTTGCAATGGATGAAAAAATGGTCTAAGAAAAGGGCTTAAAGGGAGACTCGGATTGATTTTTTCAGAGCTAATATGGATGATAGAGAAGATATTCTTGATATAATTACGACATTTTTCAATGCAGGAAAGACAAAAAATGTTGCACCACTAAGTGCCATTCAACTTGATGATCCACGATTTTCTGCCTATAGTGACGTTCCACCATTTGATCTTAAGGACTTTGCAACTACATCTGCACTAGAACAATTAAGATTTGTAAGTATCTCTGACTATGATTTTGAATTAAAAAATACTCGGGTAGATTTGTTTGAAAATTTTGCTGTAGCGACTTTTACTGTAAAACAATCAGGTATGGTGGTAGATAACTATAGCTTCAGAGGACAACACCTTGCAATGGATAGCAGAGCAACCTTTGTTCTAGCGAAATATCAAAAATGGAAGATAGTCCACATACACTTGACAAAAATCTCGGATTAATGTTCTCTTTTTTTGAATTACTTTTTTTGAGTAGGTTTATTTTTTTGCAATGATCCATCTTTAATTTTTTTGAATATTTCGTGGGCTTCTTTGACCGTAGCTTTTTGATGCACTATTGCTCGTACTGCCTTTATCATAGCTACGGGATGATCGTTTTGCCAAATGTTTCGTCCCATATCTACTCCTGCTGCACCAGATTGTAGTGCATCATATGTTAGATTAAACACATCAAGTTCTGTTGCAAGTTTTGGGCCTCCGGCAATAATTACTGGTACTGGACAAGATGTCACAACTTTCTCAAAATTCTCACAATAGTATGTCTTGACTAGATGTGCACCAAACTCTGCAGCCATTCTACATGCTAATCCCAAGTATCGTGCATCACGCTTTTCTAGTTCTTTTCCTACTGCTGTAACTGCAAGTACTGGTATTCCATATTCTTCGCCTTCATTAACAAGATTGCCTAAACTGACAAGAGATTCATGTTCGTGTTGGGCGCCTACAAATATTGACATTGCGAGAGCAGAAACATTGAGTCTTATCGCCTCTTTTATTGACGTTGTTATAGTTTCATTTGAAAGGTCTTTTCCAATGATGCTTGCTCCTCCTGATACTCTGAGTACAACAGGTACTGGAAAGTTTGCATCAACAGATGTTCTTAAAACCCCTCTTGTAAGCATAAGTGAATCAGCATAGGGTAATAATGGGGCTATGGTTTTTCTTGGTACTTCTAATCTCTCTGTAGGGCCAAGGAAATACCCATGGTCAACAGCAAGCATCACACCCCGTCTGTTCTGTGGCTTGATTATTTTTGCAAGTCTATTTCTGAGCCCCCAATCCATATCTTCATCGAAAAAATTTGCCTTAGTTAAGCGTTTCTGAATTTGTAATAATTATTTTCATAGAGTCTTTTCCTTGATGCGCATAATCCAAAGCTTTTGCAGAATCGACAAGATCAAACTTGTGAGTAATCAATTTTTTTACATCTACTATTCCTTGTTCTATTAGAGTGAATGCTTCATTCGTGTCATTTTCAGCAGCGGCATAACTTGTGGCAATTATAATTTCCTTAGAGTATATTTTACTCATGTCAAGTGACATCTCTGAATTTCTTGTAGGAACTCCAAATAACATAATGGTTCCACCTTTTCTTACAAAATCGACTGCCTGCTCTATTGCATTAAGGCTACCAGTTGCAAGCATTACTATATCCACTCCACGGTTCTGAGTCTTTGAAAGAATTTTTTGATATGCCGAAGGGTCATCTGATCTTATTGCATCTGTTATACCAAACTTTTTTGTAAAACTTAGTCTGAAATCGTTGATATCGAAACAAAATATATCTTGGATTCCATATATTTTACTTAACATTAAATGCATCAAACCTGTGGGACCTGCTCCTAGAATTGCAATCGAGTCTCCTTTTTTGAATTTTATTTTATTCCATGCTCGTATACAACATGCTAAAGGTTCAATCATGGATGCCTCTTCGAAACTTACATGGTCTGGCAACTTTATCACACCTCCGTGCGATACATTCCATTCGGGAACAATAAACTCCTCAGCAAGACCGCATGGTGAAAGATTTGTCTCTGAATATTTCTGGCACATTGTTTCATTTCCATGTAGACAAAAGTGACATGAGTAACATGGAACGTGATGATGAGTAAAAACTCTGTCTCCTTTTTTGAATTCGGTAACTCCTTCATTTACTGCAGACACTATTCCTGAGGGCTCGTGACCTAGCTTCATAGAAGGCTGGCTGTATTTTCCATAGACTTTTTCCAAGTCAGAACCACATACTCCACATGCTTTCATGGTGACCAATATCTCGCCTTTTCCGATTTGTGGTCTGTCTATATTTTTTATCTGGACATCTGCTGGTCCTGAAACATAAGCTGCTTTCATTGTTGAAATTAGTTTGGAATGGTGTTTTATCTTTTCGGAAGTTATCCGTGTTTGGTTATCTCGAAGACTTGGGACTCAAGAAATTTAATATAGATAAATTATTCTCAATATGATGTCAATTAAATAGGACGTATTTCTGACAATTTATCATGGAC
>JBGPGB010000096.1:0-6314 GCA_041483595.1 Nitrosotalea sp. | reverse complement strand
TTTATTTTATAAAAAATTTTAATAGATTAATAAATTATGAACCTGAAAGTAAATCAGAAGCTCCTGGTCCCTCACCCTGACTTCCACTCTCATCTTCTGAACGTAACCCCAAGAAATTACAAGAGAAACTAGAAATAGCTCTTGCACTTACATCAGTGGAATAACTGACTGGTCTAACACCAACAACTAACATTATTTGTTTATTAGTCTGTCTATCGTAAACTGCTAAGCTGATATCTTCATGAGTCAATAGATCTTGTAATTTCGGCAAAGCTGCCGCGACATAAGCTCCATTATCAATTATCCTAAATCCAGTAGCTTGTACAGCTATGGCTTCTTGTCCGGCATAAGTTATTTCTGCAGGAGAAAATCTTCCTAATATATAAGAAGGGATTGCATCATAGCTAACGCCCCAGCTACAATTTGTAAATAAGCCAACGATTTTACCATTGACGATTAATTGTGCCCTTGCACCCGATAGTATTTTCTGACCAACGCCCATTTTTTTCTCCTAGATTTAATTAATATTACGCAGCATTAGATGACTTAATGCCTTCTATACTCAAAGTGATAGGAACAAACTTTATCCCTGTTGCTAACACAGCAACTACATCTACTTCTAATACATTTCCGTTAATTCTTATCGCTATACTTTTCCATCCTGAAGGTGCTAACTTAGTGCCAACAGTAAACTTAAGAAACAAGAATTCAGACATCTTTGCTTTTACAAAAGATTCAGCAGTTGATGCTGTTACATCGGCAACTGATTCACCAACAAATGCAGTTTTTAAACTTTGTGCAAGACTTAGTGCCATAAGGTCAGATATGTATACAGCTTGTATGCTGTTATATACGATATTATTATCAAGTCCATAAGTAGTTTGATCTGTTAAAAATACATAACCACCAGTTTCTTGTTTTTGGATAGGGATAAGTCCAGCTAAAATTGCATCTTCGCAATCTGTCACATTCTCATCATCAAAGTCACCAGCTGCTTGTATAGCTTTAACTATATTTACAGTTTTATTGAAAATTGGTTTATAAGAACCAGCAGCCTGCATGCCAGCAGCTTTAACAGAAGCCATCCAGGGTTGGAATTGTTCTATATCACCTGATGAATTTATATCAGAAGCATCTTGGAAAAGATGCGCTATCCTAAAATTGGCCATAGTGGCAGCCGAAGCTTTAGCATCAGCAAATGATCCACGTTTAGAAACAATACCTATTCTATGACGTTTTATCTTAGGTGTTGACATAGATATACAATGCGCTTTTACGGCAGCATTGACTGCATCTACAGTATATGTGGAAGAAGATTCTGTGTCATCTGTGTCGATATCATCAGAGGCATCTTGAGAAACAAGTGGAACAACAAAATTACATCTCACTCCTTGAAGAGCATCGATGGCATTTGCCATACTAAGACCAGTTGATCCACCTTTTGAACCACCCGAAAGGAAAGCAAAGTTATTATCTTCAGGAAGACCAGCTTCTTGAGAATTTGTATATTCTGCAAGAGCAGAGGCGGCTGAAGGTGAAGAATTATTAACATTAAGATCCCATATATCTCTTTTTACTCGTCCTGCTTCATTACCAAGATCGCTTGCGATACCGACAGCTGAAACATGATCAAGGATACTAGGGTTTCGTCCACCATCAAGAGCAGAGGCGGCTGAAGCTGAATAACCAGCGTTAGCATTGATAGTTGTAATAAGATCATTGATACTAGAAATTTTATTAAGATCGATATCAAGTGCAGCTCCAATTCCACCAGTTACAGATGTTTGAAGTCTTAAGACTCCTGAAACTTCTTGTATGGTAAGGGAAGCAGTTGTACCATTATATCCCATAAGCATGGCAATATTACCGCCAACATTATTATATGATTCTTCAGAACTAGTAGAAGATCTTTTTAAAACAAGTTTGATCTTTCTTTCTGCTGAAGAAACTAAAAGACTTTCTAAGAAATCTGCAGCACTATTAACACCTAGATCAAGCATTAAAGTATTGACATTAACTGTACCAGCATTATCCATGATCTCCATAGATTTTCCAGCACCTTTTATCTGTTTATCGTAAACTTGAAGATCAGTTATAGCAACTATAGCTACAGCAGAAACTGCAACGGGGTTACCATTAGAAAGTCTTGAAGCTTTGATATAAGCTGAAGAAGTGTTGTTAGATATTTCAGTGATAGAATACCAGCCAACGTTTGCATTGCCTGCGCCAGCTATAACTGAACCTGAAGGTATAAACATTAAATCGCCAATTCTTGGCGTGGAGGCAAAAACAGAGCCAGAGGCGAGAGTAGCAGTAATCTGAGCACTTGAAGCTGATGCAGTAATATTAATACCTATAAGGCCAGCATTGATAGAGGAACGGTTTGTTCCACTTAAATTATCAAGTCTCATAGAAGAATATCCAACGATATCATTTGCAGGAGTAGCAGAGAAAGCAGTAGCTACTACAGCGACAGGAGCACCAGCAGTTATTTTTGTAGCAGATATATAAGCACTAGTTGTAGTGTTAGAAACAGCTGTAACTAAATACCAGCCAACGTTTTGTGAGCTTCCACCAGCTACTACAGAGCCAGAGGCAATTCTTACTGTGTCGCCGATGGCTGGAGAATTGCCCCATACATCAGGAGCAGCAAGGTTAAATTTTACATTTTGTCCTGAGACTACTTCAACAGCAAGAGTATCAGAAGCTGAAAGACCTTGAGTAATTACTCTGTTAACTCCACCAACAGCATTTAAGTTAGCGATGTTAGCAGTGATGCTTGAAGCAAGAGAATCAGGAGTCGTATTAGCAGAAATTGATAAAGTTTGTTTAGCTCCACCATTGATGCGAGCTGCAAGGCTAGCTGAACTAGCTGAAGGTACGTAAGAAAAAGAACTGGTTGTAGGGGCTGATTCAGCTTGTGAACTAGAAATTTCTTCTTGAATCTCATTACCGAGTTGACCGCCACGTTTAGCTGTGAATGTTCCATGTCCATCTAAAGTTGCACGAGAAGCTTTAGCAGAATCATTAGTTTTAACAACTATAACTCTTTGAGCAGATCCTTGGATTCTTGGAGAAGCAGAAGGGGCAGAAAGACCTCTAAAAGCGTCTACAAGTCTACCAGAACCATATTTTTGCATAACACGTTGTATATCTGTTGGGCTAAAAGCATTATCAGAAAGTTTATTACCATCAGCCTTATCCTGTGACCAAGATGGGCCTTCGTTAGCCTCGCCAACAATAGCAACCACGCCTGCAGTGGCTAGGCCAGCTGAAGATGTTTGAATTTGTATATCTACACTACTATCAGGTATGATAAGCAATGTGCCTGAAGAAGTTGTGAATGTGCTAGCCATTTTTTCTCCTATTTAACGAAATAAATTATTAAGTTTTTATTATAACTATTTGAAATCATTATATTAATCTTCTACTACTATTCCGAAATGCTTTATTGATTCTGCCCATTTATCTGGATCACCAAGAGTACCTAAAGCTTGTAAATGCGCCTTACAAGACTTAAGATGTATCTCTTTACCATTCTTTACATTAGCTGACCAAAAAGCTTCGAAGTTAGGATATTGCCTTACAGGGGCTTTATTCTCTATAATTGAAGAAGACTTCTCTTCTTTAAGCTCAATACCTATATTTTTTTTATTCTTTTTTGCCATATATTACTTCTTTTTATTTTCTGATTGCATAAGTTTAGGTTTAGCCATCTTAGGATTAGAACCCATATTCATAGATGGTTGTTTTATAGCTGCGATCTTTGGCATCTTAACTTGTGC
This sequence comes from Nitrosotalea sp., assembly GCA_041483595.1. Taxonomy (GTDB): domain Archaea; phylum Thermoproteota; class Nitrososphaeria; order Nitrososphaerales; family Nitrosopumilaceae; genus Nitrosotalea. Next base: position 2,529 of record JBGPGB010000096.1, on the reverse strand, counting down.
TGGTTTAGGCATAGGTGCTGGTGCTGGAGCAGCTTGTTTCTCAAGTTCTTTTTTAACTATAACTTTACCAAACCCACTATCTATACGAGAAGTTGGGAAACTTGCAGTTCCACCATCTTTTTCAAGTTCAGTTTTAGGAAGATTAGGTTTAGCCATACTTATAATTTCTCTAAGTTTTTGTGCATGTAATGCTTTTGCTTTAATTCCAGAAATTTCTGGAGTACCACGCCCACTAGATACTTGGCGAACCTTTTGTCCCGCATAACTACGACCATGACTTACTCCCTTACCTTGTTCATAAATAGGCAGTACATTATGTATGCCTATTTCATGCTCATCACGAGTAACTGCTTTATCTAACTGCGAATTAGCTTTATTTACTAATGTTGGACGAAGTGCTGTTTTAGGATCAACTTTTTTAACTTTCTCTGGAAGTTTTTTCCCTTTAGATGCTTTATCCCATTCTTTTACTGTTGCTGGACTTATTTCGCCACGCTCTTTCATCGCATGGAATTTACCACGTTGTGCTTCAGATCTATAAGGTTTTTTTAATTTCTCGGACATTATGAGATTTTGGTCACCCCAAGATTTTTGCATACTTTTCATGCATTTTTCCATCCAATTTTTCCAGAGCTGATTCTTAGATTTCATGATTTCGTGTCCTTCTTGTTTTTCTTTATCTTTATTTTCTAACATATGTTGCTCTACAAGATTTTCTATATCTTCACCAAGTTTAGCATCTTCTTTAGGGTCTTTATTGTCAGCTTTTTTCATTTTTTTACCTTTGGCTGCTTTAGCTTTCTCTTCTTGTATTTTTATGTATTCTGGACGATTTCTAGGATTTTTTAATCCGAAAATTCCTTCTAATAAATCATTAGGATCAGAAGGAGCTTCCTTGTCTGATTTTTCAGAACCTTTCGCTTTTTCAAGTTCAGTTTTAGGTAAATTAGGCTTGGGGGCGCTCATCAAATGCTTTAATTTATCTTTCATTTGTTCTTTTACCGGAATTACTGGATCAGTTTTTTCTTTTATATGATGACCAACTACGGAAGTACCTTCTTTACTATTTGGCATCTGTTGATTAATACCGAACTCATGACCTTCATGTGGCCTGTTAGGGGCTATATAGGTTCCCATATCTTTAAATTTTGGAATTCCACGAGCTTTATCTTCTTTAAATGCTGCTATGCGACGGCGTTCTTTTTCAGAGCCTTTCGCTTTCTTAAGATCTTCATAAGTATTATCTATAGCTTTTTCAAGTTTATCTTTCTGTAGTTCTTTTACTACCGCTAATACTTTTAAGTATAAATCTCGCTTATCCATTTTTAGACCTTTTCATTTTAGGTTTGTCATTACCTTGTATAACATTAGGACCACTTATCGTTATAGGACCAGATCTTGTAACTCTGTTTATTTCTAAAGGTTCTGTAACTATAGAAGGACCAACAGAAGTTTTCTTATTTTCTGATTTATAATGTACTTTTCCACTGAGATCTGGATCAAATAATTTCCCAGATTCAGATGGTTCAACATATGGAACTTTAGGGTTAATACTTTTAACTTTAGCTTCTAAATTAATAGCTGCAGAAGAATGGAGTTTAGCTTTATTATTATGATGCTGTTTCATCTTTAAATTACGAGAAGAGTTTGAAGCAGTTTGATGTAACCGTGCAGCTTCTTTGTGATCCCTTGAGCTAAAATCTTTATGTTCACCCACCATACCATGACTAAAAATATCTTTACCTGAAGAAGTTGTACCTAATTTAACACCTGATGGTTGAACTATACTTAGATCTGCCTTCTTAAGATCAGTAAAAAGATCTTTTAATGTATTTTCATTTCTTAAAAGAGTTTTAATGTCTTTTCTTGAAGGGTCCTTCACAGCTGCTCTTGCTCGTTGATTGATGATAGCATCGATAGAACTTCCTGGAATCATACCGACTCCTGGTTCATATTTCATTTCACCAGTATCTATCATCTCGGTTCTTTCTCTATTTTCTGGACTAAGAAGTCTTGATTGTCTTATAAGATCAACGATAGCATTCTTATTGGTTTTAGCACGTATAGCTGATGGAGTACCAGTATCTCTTGCTATCCTTTGGGGATCAGATTCTTTAGCAGGATGGCCTATTTTTGTAGCTGGAAGTCCCATCCTACGTCTTAATAAATTCTCAGCTGCCATAGGTTGAATTTCAAATTGAGTTTGTTTACCGCTTAGATAGCCATATTTTTTATTAGCTATACCAAAATTTCTGTCCATCTGAGCTTGATGTTCTTCCATGGTAACGCCTTCAGGAATTTGCTCAAAATGTCCACCTTCATGAACTGCAGCTTCTGGATTAGGTTCATATTCGATGTTACCTGTTTTCCAACTAGGTTTTAATATAAATTTGCCAGCTATATTAAGCTTACCTGGAGTTACTCTTGATGGGATACCATAACGTCTTTCAAAGAATTCTTTTATTGCTTGCATATGTTTTTCGCGCATAACACCTGATGGTCTTGATTGAATGCCAAAAACTTTTTTCT
>JBGPGB010000095.1:0-6326 GCA_041483595.1 Nitrosotalea sp. | reverse complement strand
CTTGGCAATGGGAATTACATTCATAGCTTTTGAAGGCTATGAAATAATTGTACAAGCTGGAGAGGAGGTAAAAAATCCAAGGAAGAACATCCCAAGGGCAATTTTCATCACCTTGGGAACAGTAACTGTACTTTATGTAGTCTTTACTTTTGTCTTTCTTGGAGGTATTGATTCTTCAAAGATTGGCAAAGAGGCGTGGCAGTATATTGGCGATAATGGAAGTGTAGGAATTGCAAAGGCTGCAGGATATCTCATCCCATATGGAACAACACTTGTATTTGTAGGAGGTATTGTGTCAAGTGTAGCTGCTCTTAGTGCCACTACGTTTTCTTCAAGTCGTGTTTCTTTTGCAATGGGTCGGCAGTATAATCTTCCATATATCTTCAGTTCCATACATTCCAAATATCACACCCCTCATTTTGCAATAATTGCCTCTGGAATTATCATGTTAATCATGGCATCATGGCTCCCATTAGAACAGATTGCACTTGTAGCAGGAGTCATGTTTCTTTTTCTTTTTACGCAGGTAAACTGGGCAGGAATCAACATTCGAAGATTATACGGTCACAAACTTGATTATGGATTTAAAATTCCCTTATTTCCCCTCATGCCAATTATAGGAATAATATGCAAAGCTGGACTGGCAATTTTCCTATTAATTTACAATCCACTAAGCTGGGTAATTGCCATTATTTGGATACTGATAGGATTTTCAGTTTACAAATTACACATATCTAAAAAAGAAATAGAACATTATGCGCCTTTGGTTGCAAACATGGGTCCATCAGAAAGAAAGAATTATCGTATAATGGTAGTTTTCAACAAAAAGACAATTGAAAAACTAGTCAAGATTGCATCGGCCATTGCCAAAGATAAAGATGGTGAAATTTCCCTTCTGAATGTGGCAACTATACCTTTGCAGATACCTCTTTCGATGGGACATAGATTTGCGGAACCAATCACAAAATCATTTGACGAATTAAAAAAGATGTCAGGTTTCTCAGAATACCGGTATCTTGTCAGACTATCTCATGATAATACAGAGGCAATTCTTGCAACTGTTGAAGAACAGGGGATAAATTTGCTCATCATGGATTTCTTTGATCTTAGAAATAATAGAAAACTGCTTTCTCTCACCACGTGTGACATTCTTGGAGTAAGCATCAAAAAAGAATTTGAACAGGAACTTTCTCATGTAGTTGTATCATATGACAAGGGAAGACATTCTGATTTAGGAATTGAAATTGCACACGCATTTTCCAACATCTTAGGAAGTAAGATTAGAATTATACGAGGGGTCGTCGAATCCCCAGAGGAAGAAAGAGACATTCTAAGTAGAATTAATGAAAAAATGTTTGATTTAGATCTTAGAAAAGTACCAGTAGAAAGAGTATATCCCACAAGCTCAGAAATTATTAAAGATATACTTGAGAATTTGAACAGAGAACCAGAAATTGTAATTGTGGGGGCAGGAAATCAATCAGAACAGGCATTTAGTCCAAGAACAATGGAACTCGTGGAAAAATCTCGTTACAGTGTATTTGTTGTCAGAGATTCCAGATTCTCAAGCATTAAAGCAAGGTATTTCTGGCAAATGATTGCGCCAAGATTGAAAGAAAACAAAGTAATTTACAAAATATATCGTACAGTATACAAATTACAGCCTAGAAAGAAGACTCCTTCTGATGAAGAATACTTTTCACAAAAAATCTAGGCGTGCATGAGGTAAATCTCAAAGCATGAATTTTGAAAAACTATTATTATTCTAGACCATATTCCTGAGATATTACGGTAACATCACTCATTGTTTTGGCATGAGAATAGTCTTCTAGTAAATATTGATTTAGATCAAAAAATGTATGGCCCCACTTGAATTTGTTGAGAACTGAATTGGCAAGCTCTCGAAAATCCAGAATGTAGAGAGCCCCAGATATTGCCTCAGCAGTTGTAAGTTTACCAATCTTGGAGTAATTGACTGGATTACCTGCAAGTAAAGGTGGAAGTTTTCTTGACAAGCCTACAAATTTTTTGAGAAAAATATCTTGTGCCAGATTCCAAGAACAATCAATAGCTGTGATGGATTTGGTTAAATCCCTATCAGATCTTAATACGAATTCTTTTGCAAATGGGTTTAGGATCATGTCCTTACCAGAGAGATGTCGTACGCGTTTTGCAATACCGAATTTTACAAGTTTAGCTGCAGTACATTTTGTAGGATCATCTTGTTCAAACATGAGAACTTGGATTTGCATCTAGTCTGAGTACTTTAATCAAGGATAAATTTCTTAAGATTTAACAGGATTATTTACCGTTATAGATGACTTGGTAATAGAATCTAGTAACCTGGTCATTTTTGATCAGATTTACATTCCACTGTCCTTCTGGTATTACATCATTTACGTTTGCAGGTAGAATACTAAATTGTTGTAGTCGTATTCCAGTACCAGAATAACCAACAAGAAGGTGAGTGTCACCCATTGTAACTGTCTGATATAACATGCCAGATTGTACGGTTGATTTTTTAACAAGACAGTTTTCGTCTGGGCCTATAATACAAGTTCCATCTTGAGAACTTACTTTAAGGCTAACATTATTTTCATTTCCCGGATTTACTCTAAGTAAGCCATCAAGTTCTTTTGGATAATATGTCAGGTTGCCAACCGATTTCTCTTTTAATGGAATTGGAATGATAGTATCTGAAATTCTGCCAATTTTTTCAACCAGTATGTTTGCAGATTCAGCACGTTCTGGAATTGGTCCAATAGTAGAAGGAATAGCTATTTGCGTAGATGGAGTCTGTGTAACATTAGTTGGAATGGTCTGTGTCTCGTTTATAATTGGAATTTCCTTAACAGGTAGTTGATTTACTACATTAAAGTACGCATTGTAAGCTCCAAATGGTACTTGTGCTACGATAGTATAGTTTCCAAGATGAGCATTAATTGGAATCTTGTAATCATAACTAAATGATCCGAATTGATCAAATGGAACAGTGGCTTTTGGTAGTACCGTCCCTTTCTTTGATATTACTTCTCCCTCACTGATGACTGTGTCATTTTTCAATCCAAAAGCAAGATCTACATCATTGACAGATACAATGTAACTTGTTCTTCCAGTTACAAGAACGGTTTGACCCGGGAGATATTTGTCGGTGTCGGTAGTCATAAAGAGCTGCAGTTTATTGGAACTTGTTGTGTACTGATCAGTTACCTTGAATGATGTTATGATTTTATTTGTAAGATATTGAGCATACAGCTTGTAGGTGCCAGTTTTCCAGATACCAGTATGGAATGGTATTGTAGTATAATAATTCCCTCCTTGGTTTACATTAGCATCACCGCGGTATACCTGTTGACCATCATTAGAATATATCAGAATTTGAACCCCTGAATTTGTTGTTTGTGTTGCAGCATTTTGTGTTGGAATGACTTGGCCCCAAATTTTTGCCACGTCGGTTGAAAGATAATCTGTTTTATCAGTTTGGACTACAATAGGGGATAAATCTTGATTTGGTTGAGGATTTTTAGAGACTTGGAAAAATAGATCAGAATTGACATTTGCAGAGTTGATTTTTATCCTATAGATACCATAAAGATTGAAAGTAGGATCAACTACTGGAGAAGATGATCTATCAGTAGTTATGGGGGTATTGCCTGTTTTTGCAGTACTCGGTATGGTCCAAGTCCAAGAAAAGGCGCCATTGTTTACTGTCAGAGGAAAAGTTATTTGTTCCCCGTCAGGCTTTACCAAGTTTAATGTAAAAGACGATGTACCGGTCAGGGCTGAAATTTTTCCACTCAATTGGACAGTATCACCTACTCCGTAAACTTTTTTGTCAGTGCTTGCCACTATTTGACCTTGTGACCCAGAGGCAAGTGGGTCATATACAATAAAGGTGGTAGATGTTTTCATATTAATATAAGATGCCTTTAGCGTGTACGTTCCTGGAGAATATATTCCGGTTGGGATGGTTTGTTGCACCTGAAAGTTACCGTTAGCATCAGGAAATGCAAAATAAATCAACGCATTTGATGTCGATGCTCCTAGATTATTAATAAAACTACCAGCAGAAGTCACTGGTGTACCCGTAGAGTTGAATATTTGGATTTTTACATTTGCCCCAGCGTTTTGAGTCGACAGTTGAATTGGATTTAAAACTTGGCCCCTGATAATCATGTGATCACCAAGTGCATACGAAGTTTTGTCTGTGATAATACTAAAGGGAGATGACGACGAATTTGTTTCTCTATAGTCTGAAGGATTTTCTACTACAACAAAGTCAGCCTCTGCAATACCTTGTGACAAAGAAACAATTGCACGATAATTTCCTAAACCATCAGATGTTCCAACAAGTGGAAAATTGTAAGTAAATGTGTTATCAGTTTGAAGGTTTACTATGGTTTTGACATTTGAGGTATTTGGAACAATACCACGATTTCCAGAAGTTTGAGTCCCTGAACTTCCTCCAACCGTTGTCTGGACGATTTGAAGACTAGGATTTAGTCCAACATTTTGCAAGCCTTGAAGGAGAGTGCTGCCATGAAGTATTACTGTCTCACCTGGGGCATACACCTTTTTGTCAGTGGACAAAGAAATGACGTTGGTTTGCAACTGTGTTGGAATTAATGTGAAAGTAGTAAAAGCTGATGTGGCGTCATAAGTTGCCGTTATTCTATAGATTCCATAAATTGGATTTACACTGTTGATAAGTAATCCTGCACCTCCCGCACTTCGTTGATATGGGTTTACTGTAGTTAAACTTCCTTGAGAGTCTGGAAATATAGTACCCTGATAGATAATCACACTATTTGGATCGTACACTTTGTATTGTACCGAAGTAAGGGGAATTACCTTTGAAACATTACCTGATAATATTATGGGTTGTGAAATTGTATAATATGGTTTATCAGTAGATATTACCATCGTTGTTGGAGCAGCCTGTATTGGAGCAATGAGAGCCTCAGAACCAAGTGAAAATATTGACGATGTCTTAGCGTCACCATATGATGCAGAAATTGTATATGTGCCTTCAGCAAATCCTAAGACTTGATCAGTTTTAACAGATGTTGCGAACTTGAAATCATTTCCAGGATACAGTGAAAATGTTTTCTTGAATCCTTGAGATCCAGATAGAACTAGGTTAACAGACTGAGGAATTGAAGTCACTGCGGGATTTTTTACTAATTGTGAAACTTGACCTCCAATGTTTACTATATCACCAAAGATGTAATTCTGCTTGTCAGTTGAAACAGATATTACAAGTTGGCTAGTTGTAATAGTTGTCTGAGGTTTTCCATTTGAAAATCCAGGTGTTCCAGTCTTGTAGACCCAGTCATTTTTAGAATCTGTGTCATATCCATCATAGAATCTCTGCCAAGTATTACCATCTGCTTGCATATCTGCAAGTGGCGGAGTATCATCAACTATCATACCATTCGAATCTTTTAGTTGTATTACAGCGCCAGCATGTGGAAGCCAGAGTGGCACATAATGATAAACAATGAATTGCTGACTCTGTATGGTGGTTCCAGTAGCTATTGTAAATGCTTGTTTTAAGCCACTAGTAGCCCCAATTGTCCAACCTCCAATATCGATAGGATAACTAGTTGGATTATACAGTTCTACCCACTGCGCAGGAGATTTGGAATCATCACCTTCTGGATTTAGTTCGACTTCATTTATGACGACGTTATTTGGGATTGGCTCCGTTTGTCCATTAGCGGTATAACTTTGACCAATTACAAGTAAGATTATAATCCCTGCCATAAAGTACGGAGTAGAGTATTTCATCTGTTATACCATTTCAAGTCTATATTTGCAATTTTAGGTGTTGATTGTGGAAAAGTTGAGCTAGTTGTTAATGCCCAATATCCCTCACCCTGCATAAACAAAAGATCCCTTACAAGGATTATAAGGAATACGCAGAATTTATACCAAATTAGTTTCAACACTATATCTTTTCTGGCTTACTCGAATCACAGCTAGGACACTTGTTTTCTGAGATTTTTGCTCCGCAAATAGCACAAATGCCCTTACCGACCTCTCTTTGAATCTGTTTCTTTCGTCTTCCAACAAATACTTTCATTCCAAAATATATCAAGACTGCAATCACCAAAGCATAGATTGGTGCAAGAAACGACATCATACCTATCATAAGAAGGAGAATTCCTACAATCAGAAGAATTTCGCGTTTCTCAAATTTCAATTCAATCTTTGACTAAAATATTTCAATAAATAGATATGCCAGAACTCAGAGTCACTGAATTAACAATCACCTTGTGTCATGTCTCTAACTCTTCTTCATCGCCTGGCTATCATAATCAGTT
>JBGPGB010000094.1:0-6328 GCA_041483595.1 Nitrosotalea sp. | reverse complement strand
AGTACCCCTTTGTTAGCTAATGCAACAGTACTACGATCATGCTCGACTGGTGTTGGTTCTTCTCCTATAGGTGTAGTAGCACATTCTTCAGATGTATGGTTTGGTTTAGACACTAACAATAAGTTGGCAGATACTCCCAATTACACTTGCTCTCCAACGTATAAATCCGTAACAAACGGTGCCCATTTTCTTGAATATGCTGGAAACGGCTACATCGCTTATACACTCAAGGGTAGTGGTGGATCTAGTAACAGTTGTATCAGTGCATACAATCCATCTACAAATACAGTTGTAAGTCACGTATGTGCAGCTGGTAAAGGTTTTGATGATATAGCGGCAGATCCTAATGATAGCAATAAAGTATGGGTTAGTGCCTATTATTCTGCGCAGATTGCACATTATGATGTAACTAATGGTGCTATTACTTATTACAGCGTACCAAAACCAAGTGGTTGTTCTTTCACATCTGCCAATCCAGAAGGTTTGAGGGTTGATACTTTTGGTAATGTGTGGGTTGCAGATGAGGCATGTACAAGACTAGATGAATATAATACAGGTTATGGCTTCTGGGGCACTTATACGGTTAACGGTGAAGCACCGTGGTTTCTCGCGATGGATAACACAAACTTAAATGTCTGGATGACTTCAAGACAATACAATGATGTACAGTACATGTCATTGAGTGGCGGTACTACAAATATAGTTCATTCACCTTCACCTTCTGGTAATCCTACCGGTATCGATATTGATCCAGCAGATCACAGAGTGGGAGTTACCTTTCAAAACATAGGTAAAGTAAATGAGTACTTTTTTGTTACACCAAAAACTTGGCTATGTGGTAGTTCAGGCGGTGATTCTTTCGGTTCATCAACTGCAAATCCATTTGGAATAAGAATGGTGTCACCTAATTATTATTGGGTGGCATTACAAGGCATAGACAAAATTGCGGAGGGATCATGTTGAAAATCAATAAAAATCTTAAATTTTTAATTGCCGGAATTCTGGCCGTGACAATTGTTGTGACCTTATATCATAACTATGCCGAATCTGCATCGACTCCAATGGAACAGCTCAAAGGAGCCTATGTCAATATTCCAGTGAATATACCAATAGGTCAAAACATATCTGCATTACAAATCCCATTAACACGAGTATCTCTTGAAAAAGAGGGTATCGGTAATCTACCCTATGAAACTGTTCCCGTGACTGTCTACGATCACAATATGACATTTGCTCTTTATAATGCAACCACCAAAAATGGAACATTAGTAGGTGCAGTGGCAACCAATATCGGTAAGAATGAAATTGTGATCGAAGGCCTGTATCTTATAGGTGCTATTAAAGATGGCCAAGAATATGATACTGTGATATCGAAAGATGTTGTTGGGTGTACCCAAGATATGCCATATAAACAAAATATAACTTCAGAGTTTCCAAACGGCACAAGAATAGTTCGTAATGTTGATACGATGGTAAAATGTGGCCAAATAGCATCTAAAGGTGAAATTACCTTGAAACCTGGAGAATCTTTAACCGCATATGTTGTTGCAAATATGAAACAAAATGGCACTTCAATCACTGAATTCAAAGCTAATGTACTTTATTCTACTGGAGTAAACCACATGTATGGAATATCGCTGCCCTTTAAAACAATAAGCTAAGGTAAAAATCAAGATAGTAGAAATTCAAAAGTTGCCAGAATTTACTTTCGCTCAGATGACAGTTATGATATAGCTCGTTATGGTACTGTACAGCACTAAAATATGGGTTTGAAATCTAACCTTTTTTTCCTTATTTTACGTACAAAGCTGGGTCCAAACTTGTCCCATTCTGGTGGTATATTCCCTGTGGACCCACACTTCCAATTTCAATGGATGATACAATAGGACAGGATTGTTTCGGAACTAATAGGTCTCGTACTTTTTTCTAATCTCAAGCTAACTTAATTTCAATCAAATTCATTAAATCAAAATCACTCGATTTGCCTTTATGCAGACTTGTAAGGAATGTAATACTGTCTTTTACTCTAATGATGGTCTTGAAGTACATTTGATACGTGCTCACAAAAAGGTCATGATGGATAACTTTTCAAAGTAATTGGTAATGGCGTTTTGCTCATAATTGTAATACCAATCAAAGTTACAAGATATAAAACAAAAAGAAATACCGAATTACAAAAATTGACACACAACTCTTTAAACTATGTTTTTACTAGTCAAAGTATGAGTAGTAAGAAATCAGCACCTTTGCCTGCGTCAAGTGCGGGGTTGCTAAGATTCTTTGAGGATGAAACCAAGGGATACAAGTTAAAACCCGAGATAGTAATTTTAATTCCAACAAGTTTAATCGCCATCTCGTGGATTCTGAAGATTTTCCCCTTTCCATGGTGGTAATGTAATAAACAAGAATTTTTCGATTTAAATTATCTCGGGTTATCAACCGAAGGTAACAGCAAGAAAAATCAACCTGCAAGGTTACAGTTCCATGTAAAACCATGTTTATTAAAAATTCATACCATACTCGCTATACCACGGGCTCAGACCTGATAATCTGACATCAAACTTGAAAGGATGATGTAGAGTTTAGAGAAATGGAGACGTTGATACAAAACACCAGTAAAAAATAGAAAAACCTAAGGAATTTTTGGACATCCGTCGATACATAAAAACAATTACCTATTGCACCATCACAGTCAATATTCCAAACTCTATAACCCACAACCATTTGTTCAATATCTAGTTTTTCAATATCTTTTGGTTAAATTTTACTATCTACACCAAATCTCAACTATATCATAACAATAGTTATGACGCTTTTTTTACCTCGCAATACCATGTGTTCTTCTATGAACCATTAATTCTTCTTCGCTTGATACCACATATCCGCACATCTCACACCTTTGAAAACCAAGGTCTTCAATCATCACTTCTTTAGCTAGGATGAAATTTGTAGAATCTATTTTACGTACGCTATATTCTGTTCTGTTTGTTTCCTTAAGAAAGTAGCCTAGAATTTGTTCTACATTCACATCATTTACGATAACCGTTGATTCCTCAATCTTTGCGATAAAGCCCAGATCCTTCAGATAATTTTCTAGTTCTTGCGCAATTTCGTTGTCATACGCACAATCAATAACAATCATGATATGATTTCAAAACCTCATGGCTCGAAATATGTCTTACTTCAGATGTTTGGATTCTCTATCAAATCATACCTACGTAATGAATTTAGTTATGGCGAATTTTTTTAGGCACAGATGGAACCAAATAATGCACTACATGGTAGTACATCTCCCTGACCAATAATTTTATTTTTTAAACTAGGAGAAATCTACACCACTTTTTTAAAGCATATGTGTCCAGTACGTGTAAGCAATGAAAACTCTACATCTCTTAATAATTATGACAATACCTGCATCTTTCATTGGTGGCATAGGTTTTACCATGTTTACGTCTTCACACATGTTAAACGAACCAAACCATGTTGTAACAAAAATCAATAATACTGACATCCTCTCGACTAACGGTTCTTCCTTTGCATCTGTAAATCCTATTACAAATCGTATCTATGTCGCAAATTGGAACCACAATACAGTATCCGTCGTAGACGGAAATACCAACACAAAGATTACAAACATACTGGTTGACATGATACCTGAAAAATTAGCCGTCAATCCTATTACAAACCGCATCTATGTTACAGAAAATAATAATCTAAACAAAATTGAACAGAATGGCACAGTATTAGTCATAGACGGAAATGCCAACACAAAGATAGCAAGCATACCAATAGTTGGTGCATTTCCACAAATATCTGTAAATCCTAATACAAATCGTATCTATGTTACAGAACATAACCGAAATAGCAATATTGAACAAAGTGGTACAGTGTCCGTCATAGACGGAAATACCAACACAAAGATTGCAAGCATATTGATCGGCACAAATTCTATTGGAATAGATGTCAATCCCAATACAAATCGCATCTATGTGATACATCAAAATAATTTTAATATGATTGATCACACATGGCAGAATGGCACAGTATCTGTTATAGACGGAAATACCAACACAAAGATTGCAAGCATACCAGTTGGCGCAAATCCTGCTGGAATTACCGTGAACGCAAACACAAATCGTATCTATGTGACTAATTATCAGGACGGCACAATCTCTGTTATTGATGGAATTAATAATAAAATCATAAAGATAATCAAATTGGAACCTGAGGTTGAAGGAATAGCAATTAACCCTCTTACAAACAAAATTTATGCTGCTAATGGACTTAACACTACATTATATGTCCTAGACGGTGACACTGGCAGTAAAAAAGATGAGATACGAGTATCTGGCTGGAGCGTAGCTGTCAACCCATCTACTAATATGATATTTGTGCCAGATTATTACTTTAACAATCTTTCAGTCATAGATGGCAAGTATGACACTATAATGACAGTTATTCAGATAGGAGTATACCCTAACTAAGTTGATCGAAGTTGTTAAGAATCTGTTGAACTGATAAATAATATTAAATTTGAAATTCTTGAAAATTGGAAAAACATCAACTAGGATTTAGGAAATGAAAACTCTACATCTTTCAATCATAGTAATTCTAGTTGTCATGGGATTATCTTCTAATGCTGCATTTGCAAGTTCGGTAATTACCGTTAATGATACACAATATGAGATTGTATTCGATACTGTGAATTCCACTGTCAGTTCAATATTGCCATATCTTAATTCCTATACTGTCAATTCTTTGAATATGAACATCACAGGTGATAAACAATACAATGGTTCTGTGACTCTTACATTAACAAAAGATGCCGTAGCAAACATTTTCTGTATTCCAAAATTTGACGTAGACAATTATCTAAAAAGCAACAATAGTATTTTTGTTCTCATAGACAGCATCCGTGAAGAACATCTGCGGACATCCAGCACCGACACCAATGTCTCATTAACATTTGATGTTCAGGCGGGTTCTAAAAATGCCACAATAACTAATGGATTTGTCGGGATGGCAGTAGGGCCTTTGGTTGATTTTAAAGGAATTCCAGAGGTGGACATCTACAGACCGGATCAGCAAGTCATCTTTAACGGTACACTTGTAGATGCTTGTGGCAGGCATCTTGGAGAAGAAAAAATATACTATACCGCAGACCAGCTCAATGTTACAAAACAAGTCATGTCAGACTCTAAAGGAAAATTTAGTATAAATTTTACAATTCCTGCAAATACTGGATCTGGTCATTATAAATCTAAAATTGAAACGTATTCAAAAGATCTCTCTGGGGCAAAAACAATTTATCTTATTGTAGAAAAGAAAGGCGAATCAAACATTCCACTTTTGTTCAAGACTGATTTTGGCTCATTTGAGATACCCTACCATTTTGATCACGGAGAAGTAATGGGTGTCAACAAAGATTTCATTGAAAATTCCATGTCTATAGAATATTATGCAACTCAAAACGGAACCATGGAAATACTGTTCCCAAAAACACTGATGGATCTTGTTTCAGGAAACATTGGCAGTACAACGGTTACAAGTGGCTCTTTACATCTTACTAGATTTCAAGAGCAACTAGATTCCCAAAACCACCGGATTTTTGACATTCCAGTTTTTGAAGGCAAAAATTTCATAAACATCAAGATTCCAAAGGATGGCTCTGATGCAGAGTACAATAATGCAGGCTTGCAAGCTCTAACAATTGATTACAAACTTTATCCTATTCCGTATAGTATTACTGGGGGGATAATCCAGAATTTCTATGCTAATTATTATTTTAAACGAATTACTGTAGATACCATTGGAGCAAATGGCGGAGGACATTTGCATCTTGAATTACCGAGAAATATACTAGATTCAATTCAAAACGGCAGGGACACGAAATTTCTTGTTACTGATACACTAATTGTTAATGGTCTGCAAGGTGATACAAAACCTGCACATCATACAGAATCTCAAACTAATGCTGACACAAGAACACTAGAAATTGATTTCCCACAAGGTAGGAGCTTTATCGAAATAAAAGGTACACAGATAGTTCCAGAATTTCCAGTGGCAATTCCTATTTTGTTGGTTGGTATAGTGTCCGCAATTACATTTTACAGGTTAAAATTTAGAAAATGAAAACTCTACATTTTTGAAAAACAAGAACAAAGATTAAATCTCCATGTATACATGAAATTAGAATTACGATCATGACACTATTCTTCGTGATCTTGTAAGATTAGAAGGGTGTTAAACTAGTTTATGAAATCCCTTAGTGGGTTTCTAAGACAACAAGAAAACTGAGTACAATCTGAACTACACTTCACAAAATCTT
>JBGPGB010000093.1:0-6370 GCA_041483595.1 Nitrosotalea sp. | reverse complement strand
GTAGCTGGATAAAAGATGGTAAAAGTAAAAGAAGGTGTATCTTTTGTATCTTCAATAGGAGGATTTTACATTCTTCGAGCAATTAAAATAAATTCTAGTATGTTAAGAACAGATTTAACAATAACTTCTGGTTCAGATGGTGTTCATAGTGGGATTGATGATCCACATCATTTTGGTAACGCATATGATGTTCGTTCTCATGACCTTGATACAGTTACTAAACAACAATTTTTAGCTAACCTTAACGATTTATTACAAAGAGATAAATTCTATTATTTCCTTGAAAATCCAGGAGAAGTTGATGAACATTTTCATATTCAAGTAAGAAAAGGAACTGAATTTACAATTCAAGATTACTTGTCTGCATGAACATACTTTTAGGGGATTAGGAGGAAAAATTGGCTGGAGTATCATCTTGGAGAGATCGACAACAGCAATCTAAACAATCATCACTTTCTCAATTTGGTGATCCAGCTACATACACTGCTGCTGCTACTACTCAAGCTGGTGATTATGATAAAATTATGGCTCAATATGATGATTTAGTAAAATCTTATACTAATCCTACAACTGCTCAAGCAAAATATAATCCTATTACACAAAAATTACAAGATTATAATCAATCAGAAGATGTAACTAAATCTCTAGCTGACTTATCAAATCTAGCAACTACTGGTGGATATTCTGAGGCTGATATTGCAAATATTAGAGAAAGAGATATTTCTCCTACTCGCTCTATCTATGCTAATGCTCAGCAAAATGTTGAACGCCAAAGGGCTCTTTCAGGTGGATATAGTCCTAACTTTGGTGCTGTACAAGCTAAGATGGCTCGTGAGGAAGCAGATAAAATAGGAGATATAACTACTTCTGCTAATGCTGGTATTGCTCAAAATGTAGCTGCAAATAAGTTGGCTAGTAGTTCAGCTTATGCTGCCGAATCTGGTAGAGCTAGTGCTGCAAAAACAGCCGTTGACCAGCATAATGCTGATATTGTTAATCAAATTAATGAATTTAATACACAAAATCAATTAGACACTGAAAGATTTAATATACAAAATACGTCAGCTAATAGAGAAGGTGTTCAATCTACTCTACGAGGTAAAACATCATTGTATGGAACTACTCCAGCATTAACTAAAACATTTGGAGATCAAACAACGGAAGCAACTAAATTAGGTCAAGATCAACAACAAATTAATAACCAGAGACAAAGATATATATTTGGTTACGCAGGTAGGGGGTAGAAAATGACTTTTATGGCTAATCTCGCAGCAAATCCTAGTGGTTCTAGTAGTGTATTTGGACAGCCAGGACCATCAGATGATCAAGATGTACTTAGTATTGTCAATCAATTAAAAGATAGGGAAATGCGAGATTTTCAAAATAAATCTGAATACATGGCAGATTTATCATTAAGACAAGAAGCTAGGATGAGAAAATTATTTCCCCCTGAAGTACAAGGTCAACAACAGACTCAAAATATAGTAGCAGGTGCAGACCCTAATGCAATGACAGGATATCAAAAAGGTGAATTAGGGATAAGACAGCAAGAATTAGGACAAGAAAAACAAAAGCTTACTCAGCAAGGTAAATTAGGTCAAGAAGCTATAGATGTTAGAACGTCTCAAGAAAAGCTGAATCAACAAAAGAGTGATCAAATAAACACTACTAAACAGGCTGATATGCAACGTAAAATTGAAGAATCTAATCAAAAAATTGAATTAGCTCAACAAGCATTAACTAATAAAACTGCTAATGCTGAAGCTCAATTACAGTCTCATAAAGATTTAGCTGCTGCTGTAGAAGAGAGGCATAAACTAGAGTTAGCTCAGAAAGATGCTCAGTTTAAGATATCTAGTGGTCAACATGAACAAACAATAAAAGATTTAGAGGAGAAGATAAAACAGACTGGACGTTCTAAAGTTACGACTGAGATAAATCCAGATGGAACTAAAAGAACTACAACAACTGAAAAAGGCTCTGCTGCTGATACTATTACAGTGACTGGTAGAGATGGTAAATCATATGAAATTCCAGCAGATAAATTAGATGACTGGAATGCAAATCACAAACAGGATGAACAGTAATGCTTCCTAGAGAGATAAAAGTTAAACACGAAAATTTAGCTACTGGTTCTATTGCTAAGTTTGTACAAAGGAACTATCATCACTTCAATGCTAGAGCATTAAGAGATGCAACTGATGCATACATTCATTTATTAGATAACAATGGTATGATGTTTATAACATTAGCAGGAGCGATGTCAACTGGTGAATTAGGAATAACTCTTGCAGAAATGATTAGACAAAAGAAAGTTCATGGAATATCTTGCACAGGTGCGAATCTAGAGGAAGATATATTTAATCTTGTTGCTCATGACTCATATGTTAAACTTCCTAATTATCGTGATCTAACACCTAGTGATGATAAGAAATTAAAAGATAAAGATTTAAATAGAGTTACTGACGTTGCTATACCTGCTTCAGAAATGAGTATAGTTGAAGATGCTATTATTCAAAGATGGAAAAATGCTGTTATGGTTAATGAAAGAAAATTTCCGCATGAATTTCTTTATGAGTTATTATTAGATGAACATTTAAGAGAATACTATCAAATTGATCCTAAAGATAGCTGGCTACTCTCTGCTGCGAAAGAAAATCTCCCATTATTCGTTCCAGGCTGGGAAGATTCAACTCTTGGTAATGTGTTTGCGGCTATGTGTCTTGATGAGAAACTAGATTGTAAAATTATGAAGTCCGGTATTGAATATATGATAGAATTAGCTATGTGGTATGAGGAAACATCTAAACATCATGATATTGGATTCTTCCAGATTGGTGGTGGTATAGCTGGTGATTTCGCAATTTGTGTAGTCCCTCTATTACAACAAGATTTACATAAGAAGAATATCAAATTATGGAGTTATTTCTGCCAAATTAGTGATGCAGTTACATCTTATGGTGGATATTCTGGTGCTACTCCTAGTGAGAAAATAACTTGGGGAAAAATATCGCCCAAGACTCCTAATTTCGTTATTGAGAGTGATGCAAGTATTGTTGCTCCTCTTATTTTTTCTCAGATTTTAGGCTTATAGAATGCCTCAATTCCCTTTTAGAAATCCTGTTTATAACACTGGTGATGGAGATCCTCCTGAAGAATGGAATCCCCCAGATTATGCTAAACCTATAGATGATTCTAGTAAAGAATGGAAACCTCCTAGTTATGCTAAAGCTACAGAAGATAAGACTGCAAAGCAGAGTGTATTTAGTAAGGTTTTTGAGGCTGGAAAGAGAGCTTGGGATAAGGTATCTGAGCCATTAACTGAAGCTCCTACTAGATTTGCTGAGGAAGTATCTAAATATGTTAATCCTGAAAGAACAACTAAAGGAGTAAAAGGTATTGGTTCTGCTTATATTGAAGGATTAGGTCATGCTGTATCTGGCTTAACTTCTCCCGTGAATCTAGCATTCGCAGCATTAAGTGGCGGAGCATCTGCTGCGGCTAAAGCTGGAGTACCAGAAATAGCATCTGCATTAAATACTGGAAGTAAAATATTATCAGCTCCAGTTGCAGTTGAAGGAGCTAAACATACTTTTAAAGGGTTAAAAGATAATGATTTTACCGAAGTAGTGTCTGGTGCTCTTGAAGCTGGATTAGGAACTTTAGGAATGCGATCTAGAGTTCATGGTGAAACTCCTAAAGGAGAGCCTCCTATTCGTCAATCTCGTGAAATTCCTTATAGAATAGAAGGAGAAATTCCTTCTGCTGAAACTACTAAATCTACTAGAGCAAATAATTTAAAAGAGTATATGAAAAAGAACCCAAATGCTAAAATGGCTGATATTATGAAATTCGTAAAAGATGTAGAATCAGCTAAAGCTAAACCTATTAAACAGACTCCTAATGAAGTTGCTTTAGTAGAACCTACTATTAGGAAACAGGCTACAACATATATGGCAGAAGAAAGAGATAGAATTAGGGGAACTACTGCTGATGTTCCTGATAACCCAGTAGCTAGAGAATTAGAAGCAAAAAGACAACAGATTCAATCTCATCCATCAGAGTTTGCTGCTGGATGGGACCCTCCAAGCTATGCTAGTCCTGTAGAAGATATTTCTAAGCAAAGTTTTGTTAATCCTTTCTTGAAGAAAACTCCTAATATTATAGAAGGCTTTGGCGGTAGCGGACATCCAGAAGATCCTGAATATGTAGGTAAAGTTCTATCTAAAGCAGGTTCAGGAGAGCCTGGATTAGCTGTTGAAGATAGAGAAGGATTTAAACACGTTGTATACAGAGATAAAAGTGGAGAACCAATAGCAGTAGCTAAAATAGTCACAGATCAATCTGGAAAGTCTCTTGTACAGGATTTAGCGGCTGATAAATCTAAAGGATTATTAACTGGTAGAGCTATGAAATCTATTGGAGATAAACTTGTTGAGTTAAAAGCGACGGAGTCGGCTGGAACTATGTCTCCTGATGCTGAGAATTTCTTATCTAGAATGAAAGGATCTACTGCTAAAAAATCTGAGTGGAGTCCTCCAGATTATGCAGAACCACAAGCTGCTAGAACAGAAAGTGGGAAGATTATTATTGGAGCTGATATAAAATCTCTTGGAAAGATTCTTGGAACTTCTCTTTATAAGGGTGACATAGCTCCTATTGCTACAAAAGAACTACTACAAAATTCTATTGATGCTGTTCGTCATCTTGGTAGTGAGGGTAAAATTGATGTAGCATTTAATAGAGAAGATGGAACTATCCATGTACAAGATAATGGTAGGGGATTAACTAGACGAGAGCTTGAGAGTGTATTTACAGATTTAGGAGCTTCAGGAAAGAGAGAAGATGTAGAAGCGGCTGGAGGGTTTGGACTAGCCAAAGCGGCTCCATTACTTGGTGGGGAGAGAGTAGAAGTTAAATCTATTAGTAAAGATTCATATGGTGAATTACATGAATATTCATTTAGTGGAACTCCTAATGAATTATTAGAAGGTGTTGATATAAAATATAGAATTCCAAATGAAAATGAATCGACTGGAACTTTGGTTAAAGTATTTGTTCCTAAAAATTCTGGATTTCGTGAGGCTAATGATTTTGTTAAATATTTAACTAATTATTCTCCAAATATAAAAAGTCAAATCAGAATAGCTAATATGTCTTTTTCAGGTGCTGAGCCAGAAAATTATTATATCCCAACTGAAAAAGGTAGTAGAGAAATATTAACTACACTAAAGACTCCATCTGCTGATGTAGAACTCAGTACACCAAAAGACTCTTCATATAGAGCTAGGTCTTATATGGAGCTGCATATATCTAATAATGGGATGTTCCAGAAAACTAAACCTATATTCTTTGATAGTGATATTCCAAATCTTCCTAAAAGTGTGATTATAGATATCAAATCTAAAGTTCCAGAAGGTCATCCAGATTATCCATTTACTGCAAATAGAGAAGAACTAAGAGGATCTGTACAAAAAAAAGTTGAACAATATATACAGGATAATATCGTTAAGCCTAGTCTTGGAAAAAGAAAAGATGAATTAACAAGACTATATAAAGAAATGGGAGAAATTACAGTTGGTAAAGGTGAATTTCCAAATACATTTGGACATAAAATTTCTATCTATGATCCTCAAGGTAAATTAACTTTAGGAGAAATGTCAGAAATTACATCTAATCCAGCATTTCACACATTAGCCGGTAACATCGCTGGAACTTTAAAAGAGGCGATGAGAGTTACTGGGACTCCAGAATTGGCCAATAGATTAGAAAAGATTGGTATCATATTTGAAGATAAGCTTCATGGAATTCACATTCCAAATCCAGAAAGTGGAAAATCAGCTATCTTAGTTAATCCATTTATGTCTATAGGAGATATGAGTGCTGATGAAGCATCAGCTAATATTTTACATACAATTCTTCATGAGATGGCTCATGTTGAACCATCTACACCTGGTCATAACGAATACTTCACAATTCGTCTTGGAGATATTTATGGCAAATTCGGAGCAAGAAGGTCTGTTGAGGCGCAAGACAATATCCTCAAATCAATTGCAGACCCAAATACCGGAGTCTACCATCCAGAAATTCAGAAAATATTACAAACATATAAAAATTCTAGGGGGAGAGAAGCTACTACAAAGGATCTTCTCTCAGGAACGGGTATTAAGTCAAGACCTAAAAGAGGAAAAGGCTCTATTCCTTCAAGTAATAAACCAGATAGAGAAGGAGTTGTTAGGAACGCAGTAGATAAACTATTTAATGTTATGGGAAAATCTACAGAGCAGATGGTACAACAAGAAGGTATCAATAAAGTAGAACGTGCTAGAAGATTTGCTGCATTTGCCGGTGTTAAAACTGAAGGAGTAGC
>JBGPGB010000092.1:0-6371 GCA_041483595.1 Nitrosotalea sp. | reverse complement strand
TACTTTAAGGGTCAATGGCTGTGCATCGGTAGTACCTATAAAATTGGTGGCAGGATTAGTGCCTGCGTTTCCTGTAATCGACCATCCATTACCACTTGCTCCAATTTGCACCCATGCGCTACCGTTATGAAACCAGAAGCTGCTGGTGGTGGTATCGTACACTATTAATCCTTTGGCGGGATTAACAATGGCTATACGACTGGTAGTAGAAGTTCTTGGTATAAGAAGTCCCTTATTACTTGCTTTAATTTCAAGCATAGAAATAAGCAATAGAGTATTAAAAGATAATGCCACAACATGGATGTCAAATTACTTAGATGATTATCTAAAAGACAAAGCAGAAAAAGTAGAAGATAGAAAATGGCTACTGGTAGGAAATAAAGATAAAGGTCACATTCATATTTTGCCAGGAAACAGCGTAGAATCAGTAACACAATTTACATTAACAATACAACGATTATCAGAACGCAAGAATAACAATAACTACCTAATCCAAACTGACAATGTTTTACCTGCCAAAAATTGTTTCGTAATAATGTTTGAAGATGATGCCATATACATCAAAGCTGACCGTAGAGTGAAATCGCTTATTAAATACGAAAACCCTGCCTGCAATTTGTTCAGAATAACGGACACTACGGATGGGTTTAAAATTCAAAGTAAAACTAACGACAGATGCTTGGCCACTTTTGCTTTGGCTGTTTTAAGTCAATACGATAATAATAATTTTGAAAATTGATGGAATTATTTGCTAAACCCACGAGGAAGATAAATCTGGAATGCAAATAACTAAAGAGAGTTGAAATACACTCTCTTTAGCCATCAATATTGACTTAATTTTGTTCTTGGTATATAATACGACCTATGAACAAGCTACTCAGTCATCTAAAACAACGAATTTTTGACCCGATCTACGATGATGTAGTTTGGGGCTGGTATGAAACTCGTTACTTCTTTATGAGAGGCTTTGAAATGGCTAACAGCAAAGGGCATTCTTTAACCAAAAAGAAACTCAAAGAAATTCTTGATGAAGCCAACAAGAAGATTCAAGATGCCCTAGCCACAGAACCAGAAGCAAAACAACCCGCCGTCGTAGACCCTGTAATAAAGGAAGATAAAACATATAAAGTTGTTGCGACGAAACCAAAGTCTATTTTGACGCCGCCAACTACCAAAATCGACCATGACAAAATGTGCGATGATGGATGCCCCAACGATGCACCCGAAACAGACAAAGACAAAGAAGCAAAGAAGTACACTCCACCACCGAGAGAACCTTGGGCACGCACTTGGTATAAGAGCAATCCTCACTATTGTCAATCCAGCCATATGACAAAAGAAGAGCGATTTCCCCAAATATTTGATAACGCCAAGAAACTACAACCCAATGCAAAAAGATTATTGTCCTTTGGTTGTTCAACAGGAGAAGAATGTCAGGCTCTTTCAAAACGCTTTCCTGCTGCTGAAATCATTGGCTATGACATTGATAGCTACACTGTGCAAAGTGCCAGGAAGAAAAACAAGAATGAACAAATATTCTTTCACGATGAATTAGGCGGGACAGGAACATATGATCTTGTTACTGCCCTAATGGTGTTTTTCTGTATGGAAGAACCTATTCCAAAGGATAGATTTGTATCTTGTTTGAAAAAGATTGATCGCCATCTTAACGTTGGCGGTGTACTAATGATCTATACCAGCGACTATGACCCGAAAGAAATTTTGGGTGACAACTACGAAGACTTAAATATATGGATGCGTGAACATAACGTGAATAAGAAGCAATATTATAATGGTTATTACCGCAAGAAAGGCGGTAGTATTGTTTATGAAAAGTTGGAACTTGATCCAACCAACATCGCCTCAAATGATTGAGGAAACAATATGGACATCTTCAAACGTGGTGCTATCCTTACCATTATAAGTATAATACTTTGTTCAAACTGCATCTTTCTGTATGTAACAAGTGGTTTATTTGAAGTGCGAGTGCCGTGGCTGGAATTTATAGCCGCTTTAGTGCTTGCCTATTGCATTGTATGGAGTATGGCGGGTCTTAACCCAACTAAATATGACCATTCAATAGTAAAATTTTGTTTTACTATTATTATAACAGTTGCATTGACTGGTTCGTTTATATTAATGAAAGAGTTTATAGCGGCGTCATCAGTAGAAATGCCCCCAGCAAAAGCGCCAATGTTGCCAGTAAAACCAAAACTAATACCAAGAGAAAGAGAAAGATTTAATATGAAAATAATAAATAACAACAAGAAAGCCGGTTATATGGTCGGCGAAATAGTAGTTCAATTCCATGATAATACAGATCAAGCTGCTGCAAAGGCTTTAATTGAAGCCAACGGTTGCGGTCTTAAAGCGTTTTCATGGGAGAAAGTACATATAGCTTATGTTACCTGTCCACCTGGAGTAGAGAATATGAAAATTGCCCAACTTGCTTCACAGGTCAAGTGGGCTGAAAGAATTATGAATCACGACTTTCATTCCTAAAAGGAGCCTCCTATGTCAAAAATTTTGAAGTCTCAGTACGAAGGTGA
This sequence comes from Nitrosotalea sp., assembly GCA_041483595.1. Lineage (GTDB taxonomy): Archaea > Thermoproteota > Nitrososphaeria > Nitrososphaerales > Nitrosopumilaceae > Nitrosotalea. Next base: position 3,822 of record JBGPGB010000092.1, on the reverse strand, counting down.
ATACTTCGACGACGATATCTCCGGCTTTTCTACCGAAGAGTTGGTTATCGTCCACGAGTTGGTCCTTGCCAAACTCTTTGACATGGAACACGCTCAAAAGACAGTCGAACACCAACTGCCAGATGAAGAGTTTCGCTCAAAACAAGAGCAACTGGTATTACTAGAAAAACGAATCCGAAAGGCGTTCGCTTGTGAGTAGTTATCAAGCCGTCTGTCTAAAAAAAGCACGTCTCTGACGTGCTTTTTTTTATTGAAGTGATATATACCTTCATGGAATCATTCAAAAAATATATTGTAGAAGCCCCTGATTACGATTCGTTTCTATTAAGGGGTGCGCCAGGTGAAAATGATGTAAACTGCCCAGCATGTAGAGATGGTATGTGTCCTGAGTGCGGTGGTAAAGGTGGTCGTTGCAATACTTGTAAAGGCACGGGCGATTGCCAAGTTTGCCAAGGCGCAGGCGAAGTAGATCAATTAACTGCCCGGAAATATGCAAATGATAATAGATCAGATGATTTTGATAATGATGTAGGTGCTGTAGGCCCGCATCCATTGTACTGAAATTGATTGCAATTCATTTTGAAATGGATTTCATAAGATAACTCTCTGTAGTAACTTGGGCCTTGTTTTGTTAAGCCACGCAGCCAAACAAGGCCCATTGTGTTTCTTAACCAAATTCCTTAATCTCATAGCTGGCTCATTAACCGTCCAATCTATACTTGGATTAATATTCTTGTTGTCAAACTTAAACTCATCGTAATTAAATTTCAAATTTGCTTTTTCTTCTATTTGTTTCAATCCAACAAGTGCATTTTCATACTTGACTTCAACATACTTATTAGGTATGATATTATACAGACTTAAACAATGCATCATATTGGAATACCAGCGTTGAATACAAAGCCTTACTCTGTCGTCTTCGTTATGTCCACCATATAAGTTTCTCTGAGGAAAACTATCTGGTTTAGGATACGCCATACTGTAAACTACATCGTCTGGATTACGCCATATATGAACATATAATGAGTTTGGGTAGTTATTTAATAAAACATGAACATTCTTCCAGTTTTCACAATACTTGAAAACAATATTATCAACCTGCGGAAACTTCCATAATCTCGGCGTCTCAATGGGATGACTTTTCCAAGGCTCATTATACTTCTTGTCAGTATATTTACCTATATAATGAGTCAGAAAGGTTGTTCCACTTCTAGGACTCCCAATAATAAAAAGAAATTGAGTCATAAACTATGTACAGAACTAATAAGCCTTACACTCCTAAAATTCTAGAAATTATAAAGACAACATGGGAAAACAAATTATGGTGTGTTGTCAGTGATGGTATTTATCCAACTATCCAACTGACCGACACTTGGCTTCAAATGGATCATACGGACGGCATAGGTACAAAAGGTTATTATCATTGGTACGGCAAAACATATGGAAAAGCTGCCATTGATGCCTTTGCTATGAATGCCAATGACTTAGCAATGTACGGTGCAACACCATTTAAGCTGCAAAACCATATCTTTTTACCCGAAGATAATGATGATGCCATATATGAAATAGTAGAATCGCTGGCTAATTTGTCTAAAAAATATGGCGTTGTAATGACTGGTGGAGAAACTTCAATTCATAATAATATGAATGGAATGGATATTTCTGTAACCATGAGCGGTATTTGTAATAATCAAAAACCACATGAATACAAAATAGGCGATACCATAATAGGCATTCCTTCTGCTGGCCTACACTCAAATGGCTTTACTTTAGTATACAAAAAAATTGGTGGAGATAGGCCAGAATACAAAGTCCCAACAAGAATATATGTCAATGAGTTGTCAAAAGTTTATGATAAAATAAACGCCGCAAATCACATTACTGGTGGGGCGTATACCAAACTTAAAAATGCAATTCCTAAAGACGCAAATGTGGTTTTGAAATTTACTAAAAAGCCGAGCCAAATCTTTGTTGATCTTTACGATGCTGGAATTAACTCAAAACAAATGTATTCTACGTTTAATTGTGGCTATGGAATGGTTCTTAGCGTACCAGAAGAGAATGTTGAAGATGTATTGAAAGTTGTTGAAGATGGTGATATCATAGGCAAAGTGGAAAAAGGTGAAGGTAACATCGTTCTGTTCTCTACATTTGATAACTGGGTAATAGGGTATTAAAATGTCAAAACTTAAAGTCGTTCCAACATTTAGAAAAAATGCTATTTGGAAAGCCATCAAGAAATTGAGTGATGCTGGGGTCGATCCTTGGTGTGTAAGAGAAACTTTAGTAAAAGAAATAATTTCAGCAAGAAGACAAACTGCTGTGGTTAAGAAGTTACAACAATCATGGCCAACAGCTTTCGGTCTTCCAGAGGAAGAGGAATAAGGTGACTTATTGATATTGGACATTATTTGATGAATAAAGAGAAACAGGGACCAATTGTTTATTGGTTGTCTGTGTTGTTTTTGATTTTTATATTTTTCCCCATCATACTACCGATTTGTTGTATTATTAGTTTGTTTTGGAATGAAAAAGCTGCTGATGAAGCAAACAAAAAATTATATGAAGAATATAAGAAAAAACAACTAGAAAACAAGGAGAACGAAAATGGCGTCTTACGGAATGAACGAAGGACAGAAAGCCAGAACTAGAGTGTATCTGGATGACTTCAAAAAGAACAATGGCGGCTGTTTGCTTTGCCAGAAGAAGATTGCAGAGTACAGCTTCATGCCAGCAAGTGCAGAAGGCAAAATTCAATTGCAAATCTATGGCCTGTGTTTAAGTCATGCCAGACATAGTAATGCCGATGAAATTGCGGAACAAGAAGTAGTAAAAATTCTTCCAACCGTTGTCGAAGGTGAAGCAAATAAGCCAATCTTCGTTGAGATTACCTTTAACCCAGACGGCGAAATACTAAAGTTTAAGGTGTGATATGGAACCTTGTAAAACCTGTCCTCATTTGAATGATAGTCCCGAATTAACAGCCAGCTTTTTCAAACATCCTTGTCATAGCCGCCCAAACATTTTATGTGTTGGTCACTTGGAAGGGTCTGAAAAATGCACTAAAGAAGTTGTTAAGTGTCGCACTCTCCATGTTCCAAGAGCAGTAAAAATGTGTCAAAATGATTGAAAAACCAGCAAAAAATGTTAGAGGATTTTTCTTATACAATCCAATTACTGAGAAGTATTGGTTTCGTGTATATGGAGAAATTGATCCTATAACTAATCGAAAGTCCTATACCGATTATGAGTTATGGGCCGAAGACATAGAAGTTACAATCAACGCCGGTGGATTGTCTCTCTATGAAAATGACAAGAATAGGTTAGATTGGTCTAGTGATATTTTAGGACATTAAACTTTATTAAAATTGAGATAAATATGACTTGCATTATTGGCTACGCAGACCCAAAAGATAAAAAAATCTATATTGGTGGTGACAGTGCTGGTGTTGCTGGATATTCAGTTCAAGTTCGTGCAGATGAAAAAGTATTCCGCAATGGCCCATTCATTATGGGTTTCACTACAAGTTTTCGTATGGGACAACTACTAAGATACGTCTTTGAGCCTCCAGCGCAAGCGGAAGGTGTAGAAGACTATAAGTATATGGTCGCTACTTTCATTCCAGCAGTCAAAAAGTGCTTTGATGATGGTGATTTTGAAAAAGGTGGAGAATTTATACTTGGCTACAAAGGTTCATTGTACGAAGTAAGTTCTGACTTTCAAGTAGCTAAAATGATTGATAATATCGCTTCTGTTGGGTGTGGTTCTAAAATAGCTCTAGGAGCAATGCACGCCCTTACTCACCTATATCCAAAAGAAAG